>JAZSCD010000001.1:0-2839 GCA_045602745.1 Clostridia bacterium
CTCTTACCCATGGTTTTCTTCTCATTCTCATTTTTTAGTTTCCTCTTTTTCTGTTTTTTTACTCCATTTATCTATATAATATCTACGAATTATTGCTAAGTTTGTAAACATTCTTCCTACAAATACTACAATTGCAGCTAAATATATATCAACATTTAATTTTACTCCTAGCCAGGTTAAAGCTATTGATAATATTGCATTCCCAAAGAAACCTGTTATGAATATTCTTAAATCGAACTTACCATTTAATACTGATGTTATTCCTCCAAATACTGAATCTAAAGCTGCTATTATTGCTATAGCTAAGTATCCAGAATATGTATAAGATATTGTTGGAACATTTAATCCTATTATTGCTCCTAGCACACATCCAATTATAATTGCTATTATTATCATATTTATCTCTCCTTCAAAATTTGCAAAGAGCAATTTTTTTGCTATTCACTCTTCACTATTCATTTTTCACTATTCACGGGCAAATAAAATTCACCCTTACATTTTTTATATCCCTATAAGGTTTCAGGGACAAACCTCACTCACTGGTATTCCTCATAGATTAAGGAATGTCCTTGGTTTTAATTTGCATATTCCATGTTTAAATTTCCTTTATATGCACTTATTGAAATTTCTTCTTGCCTTTCAAGTACTATATCTTTTCCCTCTTCCAATTTTGTATCTATATATCCATACTGTTTTTTAGATAATCCACTCTCTAAATATGTAGGATTACCTATAGCTTTTACTACATATGGTGATACCATACCTTCCATTCCATTTATTCTTATATATGCATTTCCAATATCTACTATATATGTATCATATACAATTCTTTGATCATTTATAGATATAGCTTCTGCCCCTGCTATTTTTAATTCATTTATCAATTTTCTTAAATCCTCTGCAGTTATTCTCTGAGCTCTAGTATCTGTTAAAGTAACAACAATCCCACTGCCTTTAACTGGATTTTTTCCTAATATATTATTTTGTTTTTCCAATTCTTTTTCTAATAATACAGATGCTTCTTTATCTGATGTAATAGTTTCTTCATATTCTTTTATCATTTGATTTGTTGATTTTAATTGTTCCTGAGCTTCTGATATTTTCTGCTTAATATTGCTAATTTCTGTACGTATTTCAGTTTCTCTCATATTTTCAATAGAAGTAATATCTGTTTGTCTTATAGTTTTAAATTGAACAAATATTACAGTTGTAAGTATTAATACCATCAAACCTATAGTTACAGTTATAGTTATTTCACCTTTTTTCAATTATTCTTCACCTCTTGATAAATATTCCAAAACATATACTCCTTCATATTTTGGAATAGTTAGTTTTTCACTTTTTTTAACAGATACTTTTACTCCATCATTAGCCATTATCTGTAAATATCCACCTGGCCTATTTAATGCACCATCTATTCTTTCTGGATATCCTATTGCTTTAATAACTATTGGTGCACCTACCATTTTTCCATTTATTCTTAATATATTTCCATCACAAATTATCGAAGTAGTACTTACTATTCTTTGATCATTTATAGATACTGCATCAGCTCCTGCATTAAATAATTCATTTACTATATATAATAAATCTTCTTCATGAACTATGTATCCACTAATATTTAGAACCTCATCTGTATTTATTTCTCTATTTTCATTTAATTCTATAACATAACCTGGACCAGATATTTCTGTTAATCCTAAAATTTTTTCATTGTTTTGTATTTCTGTTTCATTTATAATATCTGCTTCTTTTTTAGTAGAAGCACTTAATCTTACTTCCTTTAGTTTTTCTTCTCTTTTTTCTAACTCATTATATAAAGTTTTATACTTTCCTTGGCAATTTAAAAGTTCATCTTTTAAATCACTATTATCTTTTAGTGTTGTTCCTATAGATTTTGTTGCTGCCTTTATTGTATTTATTTGTATACATATAGCCATTACTAATAGCATACATACTGTACCGTAATATTATTGCAATTTTATTTTTACTCATTTAATTCCCCTTTCTTTCTTTCTTTAAAAATTAACTGTTTCTCTAAATACTGTCTTCTCTGAATCTTGGAAATATATTTCTCCATTTATTCCTTTTTCTTGCTGTAATACCTCTTCTATTTTTAGTATCTTTATTTTTGCATTTCTTATATCTCCAAATTGTACTGTTTTTCCTTCACTTAGTATTGTAAGTTTATAATTTGATTGTTCAGATATATCTATACTTGTAATTATACTTGCTAAAGAACTGTTTTTTACTAAATCCATTATTTTTATAATATCTTCAATTTTTTTCAAATCATCAACTACCAACCTATTACCTTCTTTTATTTCTTGGATTGGTGTATCAAATCCTGTAATAATTGGTATCTCCAATGGCGCATTAGTTGTTTCTAAAATGTATCCTTGATTATTTATATAAATGTATGATTCATCTATTTTTAACATATATGTTGCAACTCTTTCTTTTACTTCAAGAGTTACTGTTCCATTTAAATTTTTCTTAATTTTAACATTTTCTATATATGGATTTATTTTTATATTATTATTTACACTTTTATTCATAACTTTAAACATATTTGTTCCAATTGTTAGTTTTGATAAACTAATAATTTCTTCTGAGGAAATCTTTGTATTATTAGAAACTACTATTTGCCTTATATTAAACACACTTGACATCATAAACATTATTATTGCAGTAAAAGCTAAAATAATAATAGTAGTTATTTTTATAATTTTTAACTTCTTTATTTGTTTAGCACCTTTTATCTTATTTTTGTTTTTTTTACTTTTACTATTCTTTTCTTTTGAATAGCTAGATTTATTAGTTTCTGTTTTTTTTACTT
>JAZSCD010000002.1:0-12995 GCA_045602745.1 Clostridia bacterium
TAGGTTATACATTTAAGAACAAAGAATTATTAAAAAATGCATTAACACATACATCATATGCATTTGAAAACCATACACAAAGTAATGAAAAATTAGAATTTTTAGGAGATAGTATATTAGAATTTATATCAAGTATATATTTATTTGAAAATTACTCACATTTAAAAGAAGGAGAAATGACTAAAGTTAGAGCAACAGTAGTATGTGAAGAAAGTTTGCATAAATTTGCGACAAAGCATAATTTTAGTGATTTTCTATACCTAGGAAGAAGTGAAGTTACCTGTAAGCGGTAATAAAAAACCAACAATACTTGCAGATAGTGTAGAAGCTGTAATTGCAGCAATTTATTTAGATTCTAATATAGAAGAAACAAAAAAATTTATAATTGATAATTTGAAAGAGGCGATAGAAGTAGCAAGTACACATGTAGGACAAAAGGATTACAAAACAGTACTTCAAGAGAAACTTCAAGTAAAAGGCAATGTAAAAATAGAATATATATTACTAGAAGAAAAAGGACCAGATCATGATAAAACATTTGTAGTAGAAGTGAAATGTAATGAGAAAAGTTTAGCTTACGGAGAAGGAAAAACTAAAAAGGCAGCAGAAATGGAAGCAGCAAGACAAGCTCTGCAAAACAATTAAAAAATGTAGGGGCGATTTTAATCGCCCGCTCTTCGAAGAGCTAGCTAAAACAATTGTAGGGGCAGGTCTTGTGCTTGCCCGTAAAGCAAATTAATAACAATGTAGGGGTCGCACTCCTGGGTGACCCGATAGTTAATAGTGAATAGTACAAAATTTGCTATGAAGCAAATTTTGAAGGAGGACAAAAACCATGAAAACAAAACAACAATATATAATACCTATATTTGTGCCACATTTAGGATGCCCTAATGATTGTACTTTTTGTAATCAAAAAAGTATAAGTGGACAAACTAAAAAAGTAACAGCAAAAGATGTAAAAAGTACTATAGAGGAATATTTAAGAAGTTTTAAAGAAGAAGATAGTTATAGGGAAGTAGCTTTTTTTGGTGGAAGTTTTACAGGAATAGAAAAAGAAAAACAAGAAGAACTATTGGAAGCTGCATATGAATATGTAAAAAATAAAAAAATTAATTCAATAAGAATATCAACAAGACCAGATTATATAGATAAAGAAAAATTAAAAATGTTAAAAAAATACGGAGTAAAAACAGTAGAATTAGGAGTGCAATCAACAAATAATTACATATTAAAAAAATGTAAAAGAGGTCATACATATGAAGATGTAAAAAATGCTTCGAAATTAATAAAAAAATATGGATTTAAACTTGGTCACCAAATGATGATAGGCCTTCCAGAAAGTACAAGATTAGATGAATTAAATACAGCAAAAGATTTAGCAAAATTAAAACCAGAGATAGTAAGATTATATCCAGTTTTAGTAATAAAAAATACACAGCTAGAAAAAGAATATATTGCAAAAGAATATGAACCATTAACAGTAGAACAAGCAGTAGAAAGATGCAAAGAAATATATTATTTTTTTACTAGAAAAAATATTACGGTAATAAGAATGGGACTTCAAAGTACAGATTTAATATGTAATCCTGAAAATGAAAAAAGTGAAGTAGTTGCAGGACCTTATCACGAAGCATTTGGACAACTAGTAGAAGATAGTATTTGGTATGATAGCTTACTTGAAAAGATAAAGAAAATTAATGTAAAAGTAAAAGAAATAGAAATACAAGTAAATCCTGAAAATGTAAATAATGTAGTAGGTCATAAAAAAGAAAATATAAATAAGCTAAAGGAAATTTATGATTTAGATACAAAAATAAAACAAAATGAAGAAATAAAACCAGGAAAATTTGAGATAAATATTTTAAAAACATATAAGGATTTTTTAGACGAATAAAAATTTCTAAAACCCTCCATAATAAGTATGGAGGGTTTTATGAAATTTGGAACAAAAAGAAAAATTATAAAAATTAGATACTTAATAATACAAGCAATACAAATAATAATTGGAACTGCAATTGTAGCAATTTCTACTACTTTGTTTTTACTTCCAAATCAATTATCATCAGGAGGATTTTCAGGTATTGCAACAATTACATATTATTTATTAGGAATACCCATTGGAACAACGGTTTTAATATTAAATATTCCATTATTTATAATATCATTAATAAAAAATGGAAAAGTTTTTTTTATTAATGCTTTATTAGGTACAGTTTTGTTATCTGTATTTTTAAATATTTTTGAAAAAATTGAGCCTTTAACAACAGATAGATTTTTGGGATGCATCTATGGAGGAATAATAGCAGGAATTGGTACAGCAATTATATTAAGAGCAAATGCATCAACAGGTCGGAACAGATTTGTTAACACAAATAATAAAATCATTTAAACCTAATATAAAAATAAGTAATTTATTAGTTATATTAGATATTATAATAGTTGCTTTAAACGTGTTTTTTTTTAAAGAGCTAGAAATAGGATTATATTCAGCAATTACAATATATATAATGGGAAAAATGTTAGATATATTTTTTGAAGGTATAGATTTTGCTAAAATGATATACATAATATCGCCACAGTATGAAAAAATAGCAAAACAAGTAGGAGATAAAATAAAAAGAGGTAGTACTTTAATTTATGGAAAAGGTATGTACAAAAAAGAAGATAAAAATGTGCTTATGTGTGTAGTTTCAAGAGGAGAAGTAAGAGAAATTATGCAAATAGTAAATAATATAGATAAGAAGGCATTTATAGTAATAACAAATGCAAGAGAAGTTTTTGGAAAAGGGTTCAAGGGGATTTAAGAAAATATTGACAATTATGTAAACGTATGATAAAATTTATGTTGTAATTACAAAAAAGGAGAGTATTAATATATGAGAATAAAACAAATAATAATATCTAAAGAACCTGTAATAATTAAATTAGTTCCTGAAATGGAGGGAGTAGTAACACAAAAAAGATTTTTAGATGAGGCTAGTAAAATTTTAGGTTCAAATAACAGTAGTGATAAATTGATGTATGAAGATAGTAGATTTGTTGAGGAGAACATGTTATTATCTCGTGAATTATCAAAAAATGCAGTAAAGGCAGTAAGATTTTTAATAAACGGTGAAGAAATAGAAGTTACTTCAGAGAATATAGAGCAAATAAGAGAAGAATTATTAAGAGAAGGAAGTAATTTAAGAGGAATCCCAAACACAACAAGAGGTGGGAACAAAGAAGCAGTAGCAGCAGCTAATAAAGAGCTTTTTGAGAGAGCATAGTAATTTAAAAAATTATTAAGGCGAACTATGTTCGCCTATTTTTTTACTGTTAAGCTCAAAACATAAAAATGCAGAGTAAATGTAGGGGCGATTTTAATTGCTTGCTCGTTGAAGAAACGACTTAAAAAAATCTCAATTGATATATTTAGTTAAAACAAAAAATATATCTTTAAAAGTTTTAAAATTTATGATATAATTAATGCCGTTTTAAAATAAAAATATAGTATAGAAAGGAACTATTATGAACCAAACATTAAAAATATTACCCAATTTTATAAAGTTTAATGATTATATTAGTAATATAAAATTAGGTACTAGCCCTATAATGTTATCAGGGCTTACTGATGTTGCAAAAGTGCATTTTGCATATTCAACTTTTTTCTATACAGATAAACCAATATGTATAATAACATATAATGAATTACAAGCTAAAAAAATTATAAAAGATTTACAATATTTTTCAAAAGAAATAGAATACTTTCCAAGGAGAGAAATTTTAGCATATGACTATTTAGCAGAAAGCAAAGAAATTTCGTATGACAGAATAAATTGTTTAAATAATATATATACAAAAAAAGCAAAAGTTATTGTAACAACAATAGAGGCGGTATCTCAAGAAATAATTTCAAAAAAAGCTTTATACAGAAATGTATTTGAGATTACACAAGGAGAAAATTTAAATCTAGAGGAAGTAAAAAGAAAATTAAATAATTTGGGATATGAAAGAAGAGATTTAGTAGAATCTATAGGCGAATATAGTGTAAGAGGTGGAATAATTGATATTGCAACTTCTTATAAAAAAGGTGTTAGAATTGAACTTTGGGGAGATGAAATAAATTCAATTAGAGAATTTGATATTGAAACTCAAAGGTCAACAGAAAAAACAAAAAGTATTACAATTTTTCCAGCAACAGAATTTGTATTAGAAGATACAATAGAAAATATAATAAAAAGAATAAATGGAAAAGATGAAAAAACTATAGAAGATATAGAGGCAATAAAACAGGGAGATTATTTAAGCAAAATAGATAAATATTTTAATAGTTTTTATCAAAACAGAGAAACTATTATAGATTATTTAAAAGAAAATTATTTAATATTTTTAGATGAAATTGGAAAAATAAAAGCAAGATCTGAAAATATAATAAAAGATAACAATAGTATTATAAAAGCATTAATAGAAAAGAAAAGAGAAATACCAGAGTCTCTTATAAATTTAAGAGACTATATTAAGTTTTTAGAAGCAATAAAACAAGTAAAAACAATATATTTAGAGAAACAGGATATTGGATTTGTAGATAAACAAAGTATGCATGCAAAAAGAAACGGATATAGCTTTAGCTATAGGGAGGTCAACTTTTTTCGTAGTTCAATGGATTTATGTCTTGAGGAAATACAACAAGCTAAATCAAAAGGAAAAGCAGTAGTAATTTTAACTGGAAATAAGAATAATGAAAAACAAATGAAAGAAATAATTAACCAAAAAATAGGATTAGAAGGAATTATAATCGAGCAAGGAGAATTAAGTACTGGTTTTGAATGTTATGATTTTAATTTGTTAGTAATATCAACTAAAGACTTATTTGTTAGTCCAAAGAAAAAAAGAAAAACAAGTTTAGAATTTAAGCAAGGTGAAACTGTAATTTTTTCAGACTTAAAAGTACGGAGATTATGTGGTTCATAAAACAAATGGAATAGGCTTATTTATTGGTGTAAATACTATAAAAGCAGATGGTATAACAAAAGATTATATAAAAATAAAATATAAAGATGATGATATACTATATATTCCAACAAGTAATTTAGATAATATAAGGAAATATATAGGAGTAGGAGATAAAGCCCCAAAAGTAAATAGACTTCGGTAGCAAAGAATGGATAAATACAAAGCAAAAAGTAAAATCTAATTTAAGAGAAGTTGCAAGAGACTTAATAGAATTATATGCAAAAAGAGAAAAAATGAAAGGGTTTGCATTTTCAAAAGATACAGAATGGCAAAGAGAATTTGATAGCAGTTTTGAATTCCAAGAAACAGATGACCAACTAAGAGCAATTGAAGATATAAAAAAAGACATGGAAAAAGCAAAACCAATGGATAGACTTCTTTGTGGAGATGTTGGATATGGAAAAACAGAAGTAGCAATAAGAGGTGCATTTAAGTCTTGTATGGATCAAAAACAAGTAGCTTATCTAGTTCCAACTACAATACTTGCAAATCAACAATATGAAGCATTTAAAGATAGAATGAAAGAATATCCAATTAGAATAGAAGTATTAAATAGATTTAAAACAAAAAAACAACAAGAAGAAATTATTAAAAAACTAAAAATTGGTGAAATTGACATTATAATTGGAACACATAGATTACTTAGTAAAGATGTAGAATTTAAGAATTTAGGGTTTCTAATAATAGATGAAGAGCATAGATTTGGTGTAAAAGATAAAGAAAAAATAAAACAATTAAAAAATAATGTAGATGTTTTAACTATGACTGCAACACCAATTCCAAGAACACTTCATATGTCTATTGTGGGAATTAGGGATATGTCATGTCTTTATGAACCACCACACAATAGAAGGCCAGTTCAAACTTATGTTTTAGAATATGATAATGAAGTTATAAAAGAAGCTATTACAAAAGAATTAGAAAGAAATGGTCAAGTATTTTATTTATATAATAAAACAGAAAGTATAGAAAGAAAAGCAAATCAAATTTCAGAATTAGTACCAGAAGCAAAGGTTGGATTTGCACATGGAAAAATGTCTGGAAAAGAATTAGAAGATATAATGATAGATTTTGTTAATAAAGATATAAATGTTTTATTATGTACAACAATATTAGAATCTGGAATAGACATCCCAAATGCAAATACTATAATTGTAGAAGATGCAGATAGGCTAGGACTTGCACAACTTTATCAAATAAGGGGAAGAGTTGGAAGGGCAGATAGGCAAGCATATGCATATATTACCTACAAAAGAGATAAACTAATAAATGAAGTTGCAGAAAAAAGATTAAAAGCAATAAAAGAATTTACAGAGTTTGGTTCAGGATTTAAAATAGCAATGAGAGACCTAGAAATAAGAGGAGCAGGAAGTTTAGTTGGAGAAATGCAACATGGACATATGGACCAAGTTGGATATGATACTTATTGCAAATTATTAGACGAAGTAGTAAAAGAAATGAAAGGTATAGAAGTAGAGGAAGATATAGATATAAGTATAGATATAAATGTTTCTAGCTATATACCAGATGATTATATAGAAAATGGAAGTCAAAAAATAGAAGTATATCAAAATATAGCACTTTGTAGAAGCGAAGAAGATATAAAAAATATAGAAGAAGATATAGTAGATAGATTTGGAAAGATGCCTAAAGAAGTATATAATCTTTTAAAAATAGCAAAAATAAAAGAAGAAGCAAAAGAAAAAGGAATAGTAAAAATTTTGCAAAAAGGTAATAATATAATATTTACATTTAACCCAGAAAACTTTATATTAGATATAGATAAATTAATAAATATTTATGAAAATAGAATAAAATTTTCACCTGCAAAGGAACCATATGTAACGTATAAGTTAGAAAATCAAAATAATGTTTTAAAAGAAATTGGAGAATTTTTAAATGTGTAGACGATTCTAGGGACTGTCCCTAAAAAGTAGCAGCTTGTCTGAGACTTTTTGGGACTGTCCTGAATCGTCAATAAATTCACTCCCAGAGATTTATTTATATTAGAAAGGAATTTTTATGATAATTACAAGTAAAGATAATGAAACTATTAAAAAGATTAGAAAGCTAAAAGATAAAAAATATAGAGATGTAAGTGGAAAATATATTATAGAAGGTGTTAAATTAATAAAAGAAGCCATTGAAGAAGAAGCAAATATAGATACAATTGTAGTATGTGATAATTGTGTGAAAAATGGAGAAATAGAACAATCAGTTTTATACGAAATTGCTAAATACAATTGTGTATATGTAGATGAAAAAGTTTTTAACAATATAACAGAAGTTCAAAATCCACAAGGAATTTTAGCAGTAATAGATAAGAAAAATAGTGATAAAGATATAAATTTTAGTGAAGACTTAATAGTAGTTTTAGATGATATACAAGACCCAGGAAACTTAGGAACAATTCTTAGAACAATAGATAGCGTAGGACTTACCCAAGTTATAGTATCTAAAAAAAGTGGAGATGTATTTAATCCAAAAGTAGTACGTTCTACAATGGGAGCAATATTTAGAATAAATATTATACAAAGTGAAAATTTAGTAAATACACTAAAAGAAATAAAAAAACATAAATATAAAGTAATAGCAACATCACTAGAAACAGAAGAAAGCATTTATGATACAGAATACAAAAAGACAGCAATAATAATAGGAAACGAAGCAAACGGAGTATCTAAAGAAGTACTAGAAATAGCAGACAAAAAAGTAAAAATTCCAATGCTTCGGAAAAACGGAAAGCTTAAATGCAGCAGTAGCAACAGGAGTTATGCTTTACGAATATGTAAGACAAAAATTAAAGTGAAACGAAAGGGGACAGACCCCAATCGTTCCAAATCTTAAATTTGGAACGATTTGGGTCTGTCCCCTTTCGTTTCACTTTGTTAAAATTTCTAAAATTCTTGGATAGATTTCTTCTGCATTATTGTTCCAATTATCGGAAATTATTTTTGCTTGTTCTCTTGTTCCTGCAAAAACTTGTAATTCGAAAAGTATTTGATTATTTTCTACTATTTTACATTTTACACTATAGTCATTTTCACTATGTGGAATAAAATCACTAGTCACAGCTATTTTATTTTCAAATTCACCTAAAGTTTCTTTAAAACTATTATCTACCCTAAATTTTGTAATACCAGGAATAATGTCTTTTACAAGTGTTAAAGCTTGTTTACCTTCTGGTGTAAGTTCATATAAAGATTCTCCATCTTTTGTATAATTTATAATATATTTATTCTCCAATAAATCTAATAAAAATTGTTGAAAATAAAAATAATTCATATTATCTATAGAAACAGCTAATTCTAAAAGAGCATCATTACTAATTGGTTTTGATACTTTATCTAAAATATATAAAATTAAAGCTTTTTTTTCTGCTAATGTTTCGCTATCTGATGTTAGTTTCATAATTCACACCTTCATTTTATCAATTGAGTAGAATTATAACATAAAAAAAATAAAAAAACAATTAAAAAGTTTACAAATTAATTAACATAATTTGACATTTTGTTAAAAATTTGGTACAATTAAATTTGTGTGAAAGGAGATATTATGAGTAAAAAAGTTGTAGGTAATGTAGCAAAAATATTTGGTTCAATAGAACAAAATTTAAAAGAAATTTCAAATGATACAGAAATTGAAATGACAGAGCTTATACAAAATTTCATGAAGGATATAGAAAATTTAAGTAATAATGATTATCAAAAAAGAGTTCCACAAATTGAACTTAAGGGACTATCAGGAAATTCAAAATCAGTAGAAACGGTGAAGAAAAAACTAATTGATTATTTAAAGGTATTATTAAAAAAATATGAAGAAATTGAAAAAAAAGATATTCCACAAAAAGAGACACAAGAGAAGACTAGAAGACAAGAAATATGGGATGATATTCAAAACAAAATAAATATAGTAGATGCAGAAGGGGCAACAAGAATAAATTTAGAAACAATTCAAGCAATAATAGAACAACTAAAACAAGGTACATATGAAATTGAATTAAGTAAAAAGGAAAAAACATTTTTTATTGAAAGATTAAGTAAAATATATGAAAAAGAGAAGAAAAAACAAGAAGAAAAAGAAAAAACAGAAAATAGAAGACAGTCAAAAGTAAATAGTATTTGGAGCAGAATTTGTGAGATTGTAGAAAAAGAAAGTAAAAGTGGCAAGAAGACTGTTCCAGAATGTTGGATTTCTATTAGAAATAAATATTTTGAAACTGATAATAATAAAATGGAGATGAGTAAAACTGTAGAAGAAAGAGTAAAACAACTATTAGAAGATGAAATATATTATCAAGACGTAAAATATTTTACAAATAATTTTAGCTTTTTAAGAGATGATCCTGAAGTAGCACTAGGAACTACACCAAGAAGAAAATTTAAAGATACTACTAGTTATTTTAAATATTTTGATTTAAGGCAAGAATTGCAAACTACATCAGATGAAGATAGAAAGATAAGACAATTACTAGAAAGTGATATAGATAATGCAAATAGAAGAGTGCTAGAAGAACGTAAAAAAGTTTTAGAAAGAGAATTTGAAAAAAATAAACAAGGTGGAAGATAATAAATATAATAGATAAAAAAACACTATCAATAAGAATTAATTAGATAGTGTTTTTTGTCACTTTTTGTCGATGAAAAATTCTTTACAATACTACAAAAAAGTAATAAAATATCAATATCTAAATTGCAAATCTAGCAATTTAAATAAAATTTTTATCTTAAAAAGTTTTTATCTTTTTAAAATCCAAATTTAAAAAATTTAATATTAAGAGGTGATGCTTATCTGATTAGTTATACAAGACGAAATGTATTGTTTATTTCTTTTTTGATTACATTAATTATTTTAAGCTTTATTGAAAATTCTTATAATAAAGTTCAAAGCATATATTTTGGTTTCAAAAATAGAGATATTGAAATGGTTGAAAATATTAATGAAATAAAGGAAATTAAAGAGGACGAAATAGAATTAAAACAGTATGTAAAAACTAAAGATAGAAATATAATTGAAGATATATGGCAAATTGAAATACCAAAGATTAGTTTAGTAGCACCAATAGCAGAAGGAACAAGTCAAGAAGTAATGCTAGAATATGTTGGGCATTTTGAAAATACTGAGTTTTTAGATGGAAATGTTGGACTTGCTGCACATAATAGGGGATATCCTATAAATTATTTTGCAAAGCTTAAAGATTTAGAAATTGGTGATGAAATAATATACAAAACAAAAATAGGTATAAAAAAATATAAAGTAGTTTTAACTATAATAATAGAAGAAACTGATTGGAGTTATTTGCAAGAAACTAATGAAAATAAAATAACACTAATAACTTGTGTAGAAAATGAGCCAAGTAAAAGGCGTTGCATTCAAGCAGTAGAAATAAAGGAGGAATAAAATTGAGTAAAAAGATATTAATAACAATAATTTTAATTATATTAATTGTGGGGGTAGTACCATTAAAAAGTAATGCGGTTGTTCCTATAGATAGTGCATATGTTTATGCAACAAAGAAAACTGAAAGAATATTAATGTGGAATGGATTACAAATTCGTACACATATGGCAGTATATAATAAAGATGGTGTAGAATACCCAGCATATTGTATGAACAGAGATTTACCAGGAGTAGAAATAGGATTTTCTCAAACCGTAGATGTAGATAGTTTTGTAAATAATGTTATGGTTTGGAGAGCTATAATAAATGGATATCCATATAAAACAATAGAGGAATTAGGATGCAAAACAGAAGAAGAAGCATATTTAGCAACAAAACAAGCTGTATATTCTATGCTAACAAATAGAGATATAAGCGAATATTCTGCAATAGGAGAATCTGGAGAAAGATGCTTAAATGCATTAAAACAAATAGCAGCTGCTGCTAGAAGTTCTAATGAGGTAAAAGTATCATCAGAACTTAAAATAAATCAAACAAATAGTTTATGGGAAATAGACAAAATAGATAATAATTATGTATCACAAGAATTTTCAGTTTCAGCAAATGCAGGATTTGATACATATAAAATTGAGCTTTCAGACGTAAATGTAGAAGGAATAAAAATAACAGATTTAAATAATAATGAAAACTCAGAGTTTAAGTATAATGAAAAATTTAAAATATTAATTCCTGTTACAAATATAACTAACGATGGTAGTTTTGCAATAAATGCATATGGAAAAGTTGCAACAAAACCGGTTTTATATGGAAAATCAAGAGATGCCTCTCTTCAAAATTATGCAATAACAGGTTATACATACGAAGATGGAACAGGAGCTAAAAAAGTATATTATGCAAAAAATGATACAAAAATAGTAATAGTAAAAAAAGATGAAAACAATCAAAATTATTTACAAGGAGTAGAGTTTAATTTATTAGACGAAAATAAAAATATTATATATACAGGACTTACAACAGATGAAAACGGAAAAATAGAAATAGACAATTTATTACCAGGAACATACTATATACAAGAAACAAGAACTTTAGAAGGATATAATTTATACGATAAATTAATTAAAGTAGAGTTAGAATTAAATGAAACTTCAACTATTAATGTAATTAATACACAAGAAAAATCAAATATAGAAGTTAATAAAACATATACAGAAAATACAGTAAAAAATACAAACTCAAATTCAGTAGTTAAATTACCTAAAACAGGTATGTAATTTACTGATATTCCTTGACTTTTTTGGGGATAACAATTATAATATTTAATGTATATTTACACAAAAAAGAAAGGAATAGTGAATTAAATAAATGACACAAGTCATAGTATTAGCTATATTGATATTTGTTAATGCATTTTTTGCAGCAACAGAAATAGCTTTTATATCTTTAAATGATGCAAAGATTGAAAAACAAGCAAAAGAAGGAAATAAAAAAGCAAAACAAATTAAAAAAATGTTAAAAGAGCCTAGTAGATTTTTAGCTACAATACAAATAGGAATTACCCTTGCAGGATTTTTATCAAGTGCATTTGCAGCAGATGCTTTTGCAGATGATTTAGCACCTATGTTAGAAAATTTAATTCCATTAGGAATAGGTGTATGGGAAAGTATATCAATAGTTTTAATTACAATTATACTTTCATATTTTTCTTTAGTATTTGGAGAACTAGTACCTAAAAGAATTGGAATGAGAAATAGCGAAAAAATGGCTTTTGCAACAATAGGAATAGTTAGAACAATTGCAGCATTTACATCTCCATTTGTTAAATTACTTACAGGATCAACAAATGCAATTTCAAAGCTTTTTGGAATAAGTATAACAGATGAAGAAACTGTTACAGAAGAAGAAATAAGAATGATGGTAGATGTTGGTGAAGAAAAAGGTTCAATAGATGAAGAAGAAAAAGAACTTATTAATAATGTATTTGAATTTAACGATAAAGTAGTATCAGAAATTATGATTCACAGAAAAGATATTTATGCAATTGATATTGATTCTGATATTAACAATATATTAGAAGAACTGGATGAATACAAATATAGTAGAATACCAGTATATGAAGATAGTGTAGATAATATAGTAGGAATGTTATTTATAAAGGATTTACTTGCAAATGTTAACAAAAAAGAACAAATAAAAATATCAAATTTATTAAGAGCAGCATATTTTGTATCAGAAAACAAACCAATAAATGAATTATTTAAAGATTTACAAAGGAACAAACATCAAATGGCTATTGTTTTAGATGAATATGGTGGAACTGCAGGATTAATTACAATGGAAGATATAATAGAAGAACTTGTAGGTAATATATTTGATGAATATGATGATGAAGAAAAAGAATTTGAAAAAATAGATGATAATACTTTTATGATAAATGGAAGTGTATCTATACATGATTTGAGAAAAATACTAAATGTAGAAATACCAGAAGGAGAATATGATACTTTATCTGGATATTTAATAGAAGAATTAGGAAGAATTCCTTCTGATAACGAAAAACCTGTAATAGAAACAAAAAATGTAACATACAAAATAGAAGAATA
>JAZSCD010000003.1:0-2540 GCA_045602745.1 Clostridia bacterium
CAAGCACAAATAATGAAAATGTTAAATTTAATGTATATTTGGATCAAAACAACATAAATGCAAGAGAAGTAAGCAAAGACATAAATGCAGAGGATTTGAATTTATATGTTTCAGTTTCAGTAACCGGAAATGGAAAACTAGAAAAAGGTGTAATAGATTTTTCAGAGTCAAATTTCAAAGCAAAAGAGAATGACCAAATATTAAAAATGGATCTTAAAACAATATCTTCACAAAATGGAACAACAATAGAAATACCAATAGTAGCTCGAAAAGATGAAAGATTTAATTTGAGTTTATTAAACATGATTAGCAAAATAAAATTAACAGGAGAATATGTAGACGAAAATGGAAATGTTACAAATATAGATTCAAGCAAAGAAGTAAAAATAAATTGGACAACAAAAGAAGTTAATCAAGAAGAAGTAGAAGTAACGCAAGAAATAGTAACAAATGGAATATATAAAATAGATGGACAAAATAAAAGAATATTACAAGTATTAGTAAAAACAAAGCTAAAAGATAATAAACTACCAGTACAAGGTACAAAAATAGAAATAATTTCTCCAATATTAGAGAAAGCAGAGGAAGTAAAAGTAGTAGCATATAGTACAGGAGCAACAAATGGAAATAGTAGTATAGAATTTAATAATCAACAACAAAGTAGTTGGAGATATGATGAAGAAAACGAAATAATAGAAGTAGAATTAACAAATGAAGCAGATGAAGAAAATAAAATTTCATGGAAGAAAGAAGTAGCAGATGAAATATTAGTAACATATGTATATAGCGAAGAGACAGAGATAAAAGAAATAGTTTCAAATGTAAATGTAGAAATAAAAGTATATGGAAAGGAAGAAGTAGTAGGAAAAGAAAACACAATAAGTGTAGAAGAAATAGAAGAAGTAGGAAACATAATAGATATAAAAACAGGAATAACAGAAATATATAAAGGAAAAATGTATTTAGGAGAAGAAACAGAATATGGAACAAAAAATGAAATAGTAGTACTATATCCAACAGGAGATAAAATAATAGTAGAAAATTCAGAAGACATATTAGATACAGAAAATGTAACAACATATTATAAAACAACAAAAATAAATAAAGAGCAAGCAAAGAGTGTATTAGGAAAAGAAGGAACAATAAAAATATATAATGGAGAAAATGTATTAAAAGAAATAAAACTAGAAGAGGAAAATGAAGAAGAAAATTATGTAGTAAATTATCCAGAAGGAATAAAAGAAATAAACATAGAAACAAGTAAAGCAATATATGGTGGAGAAATAGGAATAATAAATGAAAAAGCAATAAAAGTAGAAAAAGTAGAAAAAATAGAAGAAGCAACAAAAATGGATTTAGCAACAAAAGTATATGTAAAAGATACAGAAGGAAATACAGTAGCAGAAACAACAAAAACAGGAAGTGTTAATTTATTAGAACCAGAAACAAAAATAGAAGTAGCAATAGATAAAGAAACAATCTCAAATCAAGTAGAAAATGAAATAACAATAACAGCAACATTAAAAACAGAAAACAATAGTGATAAATTATTTAATAATCCAACAATAGAAATAGAACTACCAGAAGAAATAACAGAAGCAACAATAATGCAAGATATAGCATTATTATATGAAGACGAATTAAAAATAAAATCTGGAGAGATAAAAACAAAAGAGAATGGAAGAAAAGTAATAGTAGTTGCATTAGAAGGAACACAAACAAAATATGATACAAGTGCAAATATAGTAATGTATTTAAAAGTAAAAGCAAATGAATTTATGCCAGATAAAGAAGTAGAAATAAAAACTACTTGTATTAATGGCGAAGAAAAAGTAGAAAAAACAAACAAAATAAAAATAGTTTCTAAAAAAGGAATAGTAACAAAAAATTCTATTCAAGTAGAAGAAAATAAAGTAGAAACTATTAATAATAATGTAACAACAACAATAACAGAAAAATCAGAAATTAAAATAAAATCAGAGTTAATAAACAACAATGGAGAAAAAATTAATAATGTAGTTTTAATGGGAAAAATACCAGAAGGAACAAATTTAAAAGCAGCATTAACAACAAAAATAGATAATGCGTCTATTAGTTATGAAGTAAATGGAAACTGGGAAAACAATGTAGAAGACTATAAACAAGTTAAAGCATTTAAAATAGAAATACAAGAATTAGAACAAGCAAAAGGAATAGAAATAGAGTATGTATTAAATCCAATAGAAGAAAAATTAGGGGAAAAGGATTCTTTTGAAAGTGAAATTAACTTAAGTTATGCAGAGGAAACTCAAACAGTTACAGATAAAATCTTATATACAGTAATAAATAATACAAAAGAGCTAGGAGAAAGAATAGAAAGTGAAAAAATAAGTGTAAATGTAGAAGTGACAGCAGGTGGGAAAGAACTTTCAAAAGATGAAGAAATATTAAACGGACAAGTATTAAGATATAAAGTAAAAGTAGCAAATAATACAAGTGAGGATATTAACAATATTAAGATAAATGCAAATATAGAAAATGCAGTATTTTATGATTTAGTA
>JAZSCD010000004.1:0-30211 GCA_045602745.1 Clostridia bacterium
TATACTTTTGGATAATCGAAAACATTAAAAACACTTCCTAAACCATTCTCTATTTTTCCATATGCTTTATATTTTTCTGTAATTTCTTTTAAAACATCTTTTGCTCTTTCTTCAGTTTTGTAAACACCTAACTCTCTATAATTGTCATCTATTCCAATAATAACTCCTGCTGATATTATGTACTCGCCATCTTTACCGCATATATTTACATTCATAACATTATTAAAATTTATTATTTCATCTTTTTGTTGATTAATAATTATCATCTTATAACAACCTCCACCTCTTTTAATCCATCTGCCTTTGCTATTAAATAGCTTGTATAACCGTCTACTAAATATCCCTCTTTATTTACTACAATTTGAGACTGTAATTCTCCATTTTTTCTGTAATATTGCCATTTTAACTTCATTTTCCATCCTTGTGGTGGTGTTTCCTTAAATTCATCTTTTATTTTTATATCACTTAATTTCATTATATTTTTCCTTTCTCCTATATATAATCCCCACAACATTCCAATGCAGAATCCTGTTCCAAAAACTATTGTTAGAGTTATTATTATTATTCTTATCATTAGTCCCATCCTAGTTCCTCCACTTTCTTATATATTGCTTTTAGTTCTTGCATTGTTATATGACAACATTCTCCTGTACTATATCCAGCTGAGAAACTCTTGTCTAATTTTTCAAATACAATTTCTTTATCCATATATTTACCTATCAATTCATAGTTTAATGTTGTATTGTTGTTTTCTGTTATTTCGTATCCTAATTCTTCAAACATCTCATCTCCACTTTTGTTGTTATATGCACAACCTTTGCAACCTCTTTCTTCCTGTTCACAATCTAAATGATAATGTTTACATCTTTCCATTTCTTCTGTTCCCCTTTCCACAACTTTTACACTTTTTCTGTGTATAAATACACTAAATTGTATCTGCTATTAATTTTGTCTCCTTTTAGTGCTCTGCTTAATGCTCTTGCAGATATATTTAAAAATCTTATTATCTCTTGCAATGTGCCTACTCTAACGCATTGCTCTTTGTTTGTAATATCGTATATTCCATATATTTTCATTTGTAACACTCCTATATAATTTCTTTAAACTCAATATTATCGTACTTGTACTGCAACATTTTACGTTTTATTCTATACACTTTGTCCTTTTCTGTTGCTTTACTCTTGACATCCTCAACTATATGCCTGTTATCTTTCGTTATATAGTCGAAATCTGCTTTATACGTTATTGCCCTTATAGTTTTATTGTTTTTTCTAAAAGAAGGCTGTAAAACGAATGTTGTTTGTAATTTTAGGTCTTTAATTAATCCTGCACGTTCTAATAGTTTTAATTGTTTATATCTAACACTCTCTTTGATAGAATCAAACGGTATACCATCAACTATTGTTTTCTTGTTTTTGTATTTGCTCATCTTCTGCTCCTCTCACATAATTTTCACATCTGTAATAACCCTTAAATGCAATATCTTCTAGTTTATTGCAACCCATACAAGACTTACACTTTTCTGTTAACTCTGGATATTTTTCTTTCATAAGCTACCTCTTAAACAAAAGCATCAAATGTAATTTGACCATCTTCCATTATTCCGCTTAATATATCCTCGCTAATCATTTTTTCTTTTGCCAAATTATAAAAATCTTTTTTAATTTCAAAACCAAAACAATGGCGGTTTAACTCAGCACATGCTCTTAATGTACTTGCACTTCCTGCAACGGGATCTATTACTACGTCCCCCTCATCAGTAAATATTTCGATTAAACGTTTCAATACATTTACTGGTTTTTGTGTTGGGTGTATCTTTGCATATTGATTTTTGTTATCTCTTTTCCATTCAAACCAGTTAAATATCATGTGATTATTTCCATCTTCTCCAATGTTATTGAACTTAGGGAGCTTGTCTCTATATAAAACTACTGCATATTCTGTTGCTCCTACTATCTTCATATTTGCTTTTAATACCTGACTCGAAAAATTTTTTATGAAAACCAGAGGATAACTATGTAATAAACCATGTTTTTTCCCTTGTTCTACAACTAATGGTATTTGTTCAAATGCGCAAAATACTATCATTGCTGGTGCATTGCTACTTTTACCTCGTTCTCCGCCTTTTTTAGGCTCTTTTTTTAAATATCTTGTGCAAAAGTCAAAGAAATTGTTTATTTTAAAATCGTTATCTGTATCAAAAAAACTTTTCCCTGCTAATTTACTTTCGCCATTTTTATTATCTCCGTCTATGTACCAACTTGGATTACTCGCATAAGCATTGTTTCCCAAGTTATACGGTATATCTGCTATAATTAATTGTGCATGTGGTATTCCATATCTTTTTGCATTTTCGAAATGGTCGTTATATAATTCTATTTTTACTTTTTTATTCATACTGCCTCCTAATCTATCCTAGGTATATGGTTTAAAATATCTACTAGAAAATATCTCTTATATGTTGTACTCTCTCCATACCTGTTCTTTCCTTGTTCCCATTTTGTTTCAAACTGGAATCCGTCTTTTTTCAGTTGGTCTATTCTAGCCCCCAATTGCGTAATACCTAAATCTTTGTAAGCCTCCCAGCTAGATATAGAACCAAACTGGATTATATAATCTATTATTCTTTCCTTTTGCGACTTCTTCGTTGTTGTCATTTGTATCACTCTCCTTTAATTATTCTTTAATAGTTCAACGACCTTTTTGCATTGTTCTACTTCAAATAATGCAATATGAGTATCTTTTCTTTTTAAGTTCATTTCTTTGGATAGCCATCCATATGCGTTATATCTTGTCATCCTTCTTGTTGGACCTTTCCATAATTTGTCAAACTCATTATGTGCTTGTTTTCTTGCATTTCTTAGTTCATCATTTGCTAATGTTCCTAATGGTATTATTGTTCCTGTATGTACTCCTACAAAAGCTCGACATCTTCTGCATAAATAACATTTGCCATTTCCATATTCTCGTCCGTATATTTCTGCATTACTTGTAAATACAACTTCATTGCCACAATATCTGCATATCTTTGGTATATGTAATTTATCTATTTGTTGTTTGTTTAATCCCATTTTTATGCTCCTTTTAAATTATTGCTATTAATCTTTGTTGTTCTTCTTCTGTAAGCTTATTCCAATCAGTATCTTGTCTCATTTTAGAAACTACTTTTATATATTCATTAAAGTTATTTTGATTTTCTCGCTTATATTTATTTAATAAATATAAATAAATATTATTATCATTATTGTTTATTGCCCTTGGTCTGCCCTTGGTCTGCCCGAAGGTCTGCCATTTCTTTTTTTGCTGATTGGTATAAGTCATAATTTACAATGGTTACAAGCAATCCGTTGCCTGCCCTTTTCACTGCCACATTTTCGGTACTTTTTAGCTTTTGCATGGCACACCTGACTTTTTTTATTGTAAAGTTTTTATCCCCTATTTCATCAATGATATGTTGATATGAGGTAAATGTTTGTCCTCTCTTTATTTCTATCCCTTTCCAATTTGCATCTTTATGATTCGCCGTTAATAATAAATGAAAAAATACTCTAAATGTAATTGTGTCTGAATACCATTCCCAATCTATGATTTTTCTATATAAACTAATCCATCCTTCCACATTCTTCTTTTGCTCCTTCCTACAACAAAAGGGATAAGTTTTTGCTTACCCCTAGTTGTCTAATTTTATTTCACCATTATGTATTTTTGTATGACATATTCTGCATACTTCAATTAAATTTTCTTCTGTATCATTTCCACCGCTACCTTTTGTCTTTTTGTGATGCTTTTCTGTTGGACCTTTTTTGCCACATATTTCACATACACCTTTTTTATCTTTTAATAGCTTTTTATTAACTATTCTTTTATTTTTAGGTAGTGGATTAAAACTACTGCTTAAATCTTTTACTATCATAATTCCACCTTTTTATGGGACCTGTTGGCACTAACAAATCAAATTATTCCTTACTTACATTTATTTGAACTTCTATTAGTGCCAGCTTCCCATTGATTTAATAAACTATCTATTTCACTTTTACTTTTTGTTTCAATATTTAACTGTTTACATTCTTGTACAATTAAATCTATTAATCTACTCATTTCTTTAGTGTTATATGTAGAACTACCGTAAAAAGCTAGTACATTTGTAAATCCTTCTAATTTGCTTGTTGATGTCTCACAAATCCAACCTAAACCATTATGTTTCCAAGCTTGTATAAATCTTTCAACTGCCTCATTCTTTACTGGTATTACTTCATACACACCTATATTTTTTATCGCATCTCTGTATATATCTTCTTTTGGTATGTCTAATTTTTCTTGTAACTTTGAAACTAAAACCCACATATAAGCATTAGCGTCTAAACTTCTTTTTTCTCTGTACTTCTTTAACTCAAAATTGAGCTTATTTTCGTTTTTTAGTTCTTCTATGTCACTTATTTTATTTGTATTTAATAAAAGGCTTATTTTTGGTTTTCGTGTTTCAAAATCTATACTTATGTCTTTTATTTGTGCTGTTGTTTGCATTTAACCACCTACTTTTTAGCTCTAAAATCATCGACTATACTCATATAGTTCTTAACTTCAATATCTTCAATTTTTGCATAGTTATATCCAGCTAGAACAAGTGAAACTACTGCATCAGATATTTTATATTTTGCTATTGCCATTTTTAATGCATCAACCTTTATCTTATCTATTTTTTCTTCAGCTTCTTCCTTTTCTGTTTCTTCTTTATTAATGTCAGCACCTTCACTATCACTATAAATACTTTCATAGGCTAACCTTGAGTTTTTTAGAACTACACGATCAAAACATCTTTTAAGTGCCATTGCATATGGATAAGCATTTTTACAGTTAGATTTACTTACTTCTCCAACTTCATATAATCCTTGCTCTTTATTTATGTACGAATATACTAGTGTTTCGTTGTACCCTTCTTTGTCGATAGTTATACATTCTGGATTGAACTTTAATTCATTTTTCAATTTATCATTTATCTTTAGACATCCAGTGTGACTTATTATCAATCCTGTATATTGCATTTTCCCTGTTTTTGTTTCATTCATTAAAATCCAAAAATCTGCTTCAGATAATCCAAATTCATTTTTATTTAATATCTCTTCAGCTTTCTTTTTAGCTTGCTTATATTTATCACTTTGAAAAACTGGAATGTTTTTCCCTTGTTTTGTAGAATATTCTTCTTTTTGTTCATTAAACATTACACAACACTCCTTTCATACTGATAATTCATTTCATACTCTTCATCATCTTGCTCTTTTCTTAAATCTTCTTCTAATGCTTCCATTTGTTCTTCTGCTTCGTACTTTAAATCTCTTAAACTTCCTTTAAAATATTCATCAGTAACTTCATCTATTAAACTGTCTAATGTTGTTACTATATTCTCTAACTCATCATATTTCTCTTGAGTTTTATTCATTTTTTTCTCCTCTCTTGCTTTTTTCTGTAAATTATGTTAATATAGATACAGAAAAATGCTTATTTAAATGATTTTTCTTTGACTTATTCGTTGGTGTGGTTATTGGCGAATAGGTCATTTTTTAATATGTAATACTCATTTGCTGTATAAGTTTTTGCTGTGTCATATTTTCCAGCATCTAAAAATAGTTTTATTCTTCTTAAGATGTCTAAAAATTCTTTTTGAACCTCTTCGAATTGTTTCTCTGGCATTGCTTGTACCTCCTTTCTACATTCTTACTAATTCATTGAATATAACTTTCTTTTGTCCAATATATTCTTGCTTCATTTTTGCTGTTAAATAATCGCATAAATCAATTTTTGCATATCTATGTGTAATTTGTTTTCTTATTACTTTTTTTGTCTTATTTTTCATTGTCGCAATAATTGTGGCTATAAAATATAACGTTAACATTCCTCCTAAAATTATCATCATAGAATTTCCTATTAATTCTTTTAATCCTGGTACATTCATCTTTCGTTTTCTCCTTTCTTTAAATAATTGCTCGTGCCATTTCTTTTAGCACTTCTGTCATTTGTTCTTCTGTTAAACCTAGTTCATATAGTAAAACTCTCCTTTTATCTGCAAGTTGTTTTACTCCTGTTCCTTCTAACCTTGGAAAACCCTTACTATTAAATCTTTCTCTTGCTGTACTCTCTCCTACTCCTCTCCAGTCAGCATAATCAAATGGTGTAATCGTATCTGGTAGATCAACGTAATTTCTTGTTGGTTTTCTTTCTTTCATTTAATTCACTTCCTTTTCTGTCATATTTGCCTTCTTTTAGTAAACCATACTTTACATCGTATTCAAAAAAAATATGTTAATTTTGGTTTACAGTCTCCTCTTTAAAAACTTCTTCAACCTTTCTTCCTAGAGCCTTGGCAATCTTTATCATTGTATCTCCTTTAGGTATTGTACCATTCTCAATTGCTGATAGTGCAACTCTTGATATTTCAGCATTTTGTGCCAATTCTTCTTGAGTAATTCCGAGTTCTAATCTTATAGATGCAACATTATTTTTTAGCATTTTATCACCCCCATTTCTTTTGTTGTGTTAATCATACATTACAGTTTATTTTTTGTCAAGTATAATTTACAAACTTTTTTAAATTTTTTATTGATTTTTTGTCAAGTACAGTTTACAATATAGATAGGAGGCTGATTTCATGGAAAATATGTTAGGAAATTTTCTTAAAGAAAAACAGGGTAAAGAATCTCTTAGAGAATTTGCAAAAAAATTAGATATAAGTCATACATATTTAGACAATCTAGAAAAAGGTTACGATAGCAGAACAAAAAAACCTGTAAGAGTGACTGTTGATACCTTGTCTAAGATTGCCGATGCTTTAGATGAGCCTTTAGATAAATTAGTTGCTTATTCGAAAAATGAGGATTATACTCCTGTAGATATAACAAAAGTCCAATTTGCTAACGCAAGTGGTCTTGACATAAAAGGACTTGATACAGAAGATTTAAAAGAATTACAAAAGCAGATAGATTATATAAAGAAGCTTAAAGGTAAAAAATAAATGGAGAATTAAAATGGAATTAATTGAATTAGAAAAAATCGTAGAACGAGAAAATATTAATTTAATAAATTTCAAAATGAATAAAAATAAAGCAAGAATTATTAATTATGATTCTTGTTATATTTTTATGGATTATTCTAAAATACAGACACTTACAGAAGAAAAATGTTTATTAGCAGAAGAACTTGGTCACTATTATTACGATGCATACTATACCCTATCTTCTGACCAAACAACAATAGACAGGCAAGAATACAAAGCATTAAAATGGAAATCTTTAACCTGTGTGCCTTTAAAATCAATTTTAAGCTGCTTTAACAATCGGAATAATAACTTGTATGGATATAGCTGAAGAATTACAAGTTGAACCAAATATGGTTGAATTTGCAATAAATTATTATATAAACAATGAACTATTAAAAGTTAGATAAAAGGAGGATTTAATTATGAAGTTTGGAATGAGAAAACCTAGTTTAAAAAAATCATTTAAAGCAAGAACTACAGGCAAAATAAAAAGACAAGCAAAGTCAGCTATTAATCCAATTTATGGTAAAAAAGGAGTTGGTTTTGTAAAAAATCCGTCAAAATCTATTAAAAATTCAATTTATCATAAAACAACATTCAGTATATTTGATTTATTTAAATCCAATAAAAAAAGTCCGAACAATTCTGAATCAACGTATCAAAAAAACACTAAACAAACTGTAACTTTAAGTGACGTTGAAAAAATGAATAGTACTCAGAAAACACAACTATATCACACTATTCAAACACAATATAGTACTTTCTATAATGAGTACTATAATGAAATGCAAAAAATCGAAAAGAATTATTCATTGTTTATTAACAACGATCTTGAAGAAAAGTATTTTAATATTGTTTTAAATTGTTATAACAATATATTAGAAAAGATTGAAACATATAAAAATCTTCAAATGATGAATAATAAACTAACTGGTACTAACCAATTATCACACAAAAATAATGCTTATATATGTATGGCAAAAGCATACGAAAAAATAGGAGACTATACAAAAGCAATTGAAGTTTGCTACCAAGCAATCAAAGATGGATTCCCAGACGATGGAACAAAGAATGGTTTTGAAGGAAGATTAAAAAAATTACAAAAGATGAGTGCTAAATAAAGCACTTGTCTATTTTTATAGGAGGAAGTCATGGCAAAACGAGGAAACGGAGAAGGCACAATCTATTACAGCGAAAAACTAAACAAGTGGGTTGGTCAATTTACAGCAGGGAGAAAAGCAGATGGAAAATTGAATCGTAAGTCTGTTTATGGAAGTACTAGAAAAGAAGTAAAAGAAAAAATGACAGATGCTTTATCAAAGATTCAAAAAAACATTATCGTAGATAAAAATAATATAACCGTATCTGAATTAGGTTTAGAGATACTAGATACAAAATTAAGTACGAATATAATCAAAGAAACATCTTATAATTCTTTATCACATTCACTAAATAAAATAAAAAATAGTTTACTTGGAGATATGAAAGTCCAGAAAGTTACATATAGAGAAATTCAATTATTTTATAATAGCATAACAAGTCTATCTAATTCATATATTGAAAAGATTAACATTCTCCTAAATTTAATATTTAGCGAATCATTAAAAAGAGATTATATTTTCAAAAATCCAATGACAAATGTCATAGTTCCAAAATCAGAAAAAGAAACAAAAGAGGTCGATGCATTTTCTATCGACGAACAAAAACAATTGATTCATGCAATACAAGACGATAAATATAAAAACATCTATTGCATTGCTATGTTTTCTGGAATGAGAATCGGAGAAATCTTAGCATTAACCCCAAATGATGTAGATTTCCAAAACAATGAAATTCATATTACTAGATCACTTACAAGAGATAAAGAAAGCAATGTAATATTAGGAAAATCAACAAAAACGTATAACTCAAAAAGAAATATACCAATCACTTCTTTATTTAAAAATGAATTGGAAGATGCAATTAAGAATATGAAACCTAACCCATATAATTTAATTTTCACTACTCGAAATCAAACAATCTTATCTGCAGCTAATGTAAATTGTTTCTTTAAACGATTATGTACTAAAAACAAGATAAAATTAGAAAAAAATACAAAAGGAAAATTAGAAAGTAAGGTCAATATGCATATGCTTAGACATACTTATGCAACCCGCTGTATAGAAAGTGGAATGCCAGCACACGTATTACAAAAGTTATTAGGTCACAAAAATGTTTCTACAACAATAAATACTTATACAACTATTTTTGATAAATACAGAAATGATGAAGTAGACAAAAGTATTAACTATCAAATAATGCAACTAGAATTACATTAAATTTCTGGTTGCATTAAAATTGCATTATTTTAGTTTATATTTCAAAAATAAAATAAGCTATAGCTCACTGTTATCAGTAGTTATAGCTTATAGGTATATTTATTCTAGTCTTGAGTATAAGGTAATTTGAGTAGTTTTTATATTTTTTCTTCGTGTTTTATAAAACTTTATAAAGTGCTATAAATCAATGTTTTTTACATGTTGATTTTTTATTGCTTTATTTCATGTTTTATATTTTTTTATAACTTTTCTTTGGCGTTGCATTAAAAATTGCATTAAAAAAAGACCTTTAGTAGGTCTTTAATTTTTTTCAATGTTTTCTTTTTTATTATCAGCTTTATTTTTATTGAAATTTTGATATCTTTTAATTGGATTATTATTTTCTATAATAGTATTTAACAAACCAGAAATATTATCTTTAAACAAATATTTAACTATAACTCTTATTAATACAAATACTTCTGCAATACCTGCGGTTACGTATATATTTAATGTAGCGTCAGAATA
The DNA here is from genome assembly GCA_045602745.1 of Clostridia bacterium. GTDB lineage: Bacteria > Bacillota > Clostridia > TANB77 > CAG-508 > CAG-452. Next base: position 9,856 of record JAZSCD010000004.1, read on the forward strand.
ATGAAGTACATTTGCACCAGTTAAGATAAAAATAACTGTTAATGCAACTAATTGTATTCCCAAAATTATCAACAATATAATTGCATATGTATTCCTTATTGTTCTATCAGTACTAATATTGTCCGTAAACAAATTAACTATTTTATCATTCATATCCCATTTTCTGTTTAATTCGTTTATCGGTTTATTTTTGTTTTTAGTATCTTCATGAATTTCTTCTTTATCATTGGAATTAAATAATTTTAATATATCTTCTGTTTCTATTGCAGGAATATCTTTTCTAGACATTAAATCAAACCTAATACTTGAAGCCTTAATGTCATTGAAGTAACTGAAACATTAAAAAGTTCAGCTAGCTCCGAAATTGTATTGTTTGATTCATAAGCATTTTCTAATAAAGTTTTATTCATAAGTAGAGCTCCTGCAAAATATTCTACATCTTTATTTTCTTCATCTTCTTTATGATCTAATATGTTTAAGTGAATTTCATTTTGTTCTAGTTTTTCTTTAAATAATATATAGTATCCTAGTTCCTCAGCTACTGTAAATCTTTGTTTTTCTATTGTATCATCAGCACTTACCAAAATTGTTATTGCTTTCTTGTTTTTTTCATATCTAATTGCTCCTGATATCGCATTTGGTAATTTCATTTTATATACAATAATATTATATGTTTTAGCAATCTTAACTGGATCTACTGGTATGTTATACATATCATTATTAATCAATATTCTAGATGTTCTTTCTTCTATCTTTTCATTAATCATATTCATTGCAGCCCCCCTCAAAAAATATTAATTTAAATGAAAATTTTTATATATTTTATCTTTGAATTTAACATATTGTATAATATGTTAAATTCATTTATTTGATTACATTATATCATGAGTTTATGAAAAAGCAAGATTTTTTATTCAAAAATTATTAACAACTTGCTATAATAAAAGCTCTAAAATTTATGAAATTTCCGACCTTTTAAAATCGATTTTAAGCCTTTTTTATATTTGAGACATATACTTTATTGTCTCATTTTCTCTATTATAAGCTCATCTAGTGCTTGACTCTGCTTTAATATGTCTTTTTTATCAGCATTATCCTCAATTAACTTATTTAATTTATCTCTTTCAATTTCTATTCTTTCATCTATACTCATATTACACCTCGGACGAATAGTATATCACATTATGTCCACAAAGTCAAAAAAAGAGGTAGATCGTGTTGACCTACCTCTTAATTGGTTTCTGCAAAACTAAACCAACAAATGCTATTACATTATATAATGTAATTTTACATTGTCAAGTTAAATTTTAAATAGTTTTCCTGCTTTTAATTTGTCTAGCAATTGATTATTTTGTTTTGCAGTTCCAGTATAATTATATACATTATTCTTTGCCGCAATTTTTTTACGGTTAGCAAATGAACTATCTACCTTTATTGAATTTAATGCACTTACTATTGATGTAAAACTTCTAGCACACGCTGGATAATATTCGCTTGTTGTTTGAGCTGTTGGTTTTATAGTATATGCTAAACTAATCCATCCAGCACCACTCTTTAACCTACCCCATTTTGTAGAACCGTTCATTTTTTCTTCAACTATTGTATAAACTTCATTTTTATGTACTACTGTATTTACTTTATAATTAACTCCTGCACCATCACGAACATTTAGGTCTGCTGTATTAATTTTTACTGTATAATTAGTTGTTGTTGATGTACTTGGTTGTGCTGGTATTGGTTCTTGTAGTTGTCCTAGTTCTGCTCTAATTAGATTTAAGAAACGTTCCCAACCTAAATCAAGTGTTTTATGAGGACAATACTTGCCACTATAATCTTGATGTTTTGATACTTTCTCTATTCCCCAACCATATTGTTTTAATAAATAAGCTATATATTTAGCAGCCAATCTTTCTGCTTTTTCAAATCTTTCTCCTCCAGATTTACTGTAACAGATTTCAATTGATATTTGTGTTCTATTACCTTTTCCATTTTTCCCATCACCTGCGTTCCATGTATTTCGAGTAAAATCTATTCCTTCCACTATTCTGTAATCATCTACTGCTGCATGAAATGAAGTTTGATTATTATTTCCTATCATGTAAGAAACCTCTGCCATAGCACTTGCGTCATTTGCAGTATTATGTACTGCAATTCCAGCTGGTGTCATTGCAAATGGACATTTTATAGAAAATTTAGATTCTGGACATTTTAATTTAGTTATTTGCATCTAAATCACCTGCCTCATATTCTTCATTAAATTCATTTTCTTGCAAGTTCTTTTGATATAGTTCTTCAGAAAATTCAACTTCTTCAATAATTAATTCATCTCCCATAAAGATTCCTCCTTATTTCTTTTTATTATCTAACTCTGATGTCATTTTCTTTAATAACTCTTGTATTTTTTTATTTAATTTTTTACTAACTGGAATATCTATTATAGCCATATTTTTTAATATACTTGTAGCTTCATATAGAATAAACATTATTCCAAACGATTCGCATAGTCCAACTCTCTGTAAGCTCATTGCATTTAATACTGCTTCAGGTACAAATGCAAGCATATTTAAGTTTACAACCATATCAGCTAAAGCAAGACATAATATTGAACATATCATGCCTGCTTTTCTTAACATTCCATTTATTCCAACCGTGCTATTCCAGTTTTTTTCTTTTATTGCTCTTATTGAACCTAATAAAACATCCAATAGCAAAAATATTAAAAATAGTTTTACTATTGGATTTGAACTCATAGAATTTATAAAATTTTGCATTATTCTCCCACCTCACTTTCAACTACAGCTTTATATTTTCCTTCTAATACTGGCTCTAAATTTTCTGTTTCTGTCCAAATATGATTTACTCCTTTGAACCATTTGAATTTGTTTAAGGCTTCTAGTTGTGAGATTAGGGTTGGGTCTGTGATTTTGGTGTAGGTCGGTGTATTTAATGAATAATATGCTTTCATAGGATTTCCTTCATCATACCACTGCTTCAATAAATCTTTGAGTGCTTGTTCAGAAGCTTCTTTTAATCTGCTTGCTAATATTCTAATATGAGCTTGTCCTGCGCAGCGTATACATTCTTTATTTAGGATTTCAGTATAAGAACCTATTGTACCAAATCTAGTACAATACATAGAACCATTTACTAAAATATTTGTTAATATATTAGCTTTTGTAAATGCACAAAAATATTGACTATCTGAATATGTTGATGATTTTTGATATGCTTCATTTCCTGTAAACTCATATATTCCAATTGCATTTTTCTCATACCAAGCTCCACTCTCTAACTCTGCATTGTAATTCTCATCTCCTACTACATTTTTGAATAGCTCATCTTCGTAGTCGCCTATTTTACATAGTTCGATATTACCTAGGTTTAGCTGATATGCTTTTTCTTTGTATGGTTCATATTCTGTTGCTACTGAACCTTCTTCTAATTGCAGGTTTTTAGCAGGTGTATCTGAGGTACTTATATTTATATATTCAGCATCAAAATTGATAGTAACCACCGCATACCTTCTATTATCCACAACATAGTTTGTTCCACTTCTTTCTGATTTTCTATCTGATTTATTAGTATCACTTAAACGAATTGAAATTGAAACATTGTTATCATCACATGAAAAAGTATATGTTCCAGCTTTTAATTTCATTGGCAACTTTCTTAATGTTATTGTGCTACCTGAACTGTTTTGTAAATCTAACAAATCCTTACCAACATGTCTAATAACATTATTCCCTGTTACTACCTCAATTGGAATAGGGTATTCTGGATTAGGTACTGTTACTACTGCTCCATATGTGAATGCTCCTGTTCCTTGATTTGTATAAAATACGTTGTTTACTATGTCGTATAATCCTACTTCATTGTCACTATTTTTGTAACAAGGTACATAGTCACGAATTAATATATCATTTTCATAAATTTTAAATTTATATATTCTTGCATTTGCCATTCTCCTTTCTACGCTTCCGTTTTCATTCAAAGCAAAAATGTACATTGAGTGCGTAGAATTAAGCTCCGTTTGAGCAGTATACTGTTTAAGTAAAACATCATTAATGTAAAAACCTTTTTTGCCATTTTTAGCCTTATATTTTATGTTAGGTTGTGTAAATTCTGGATGAGTATTAGCCAGATGAATTACGCTTGAATCGTTTGCAAACTGTGGATAATAATCAGACGCATTGGCAAAAAATATAATAGTATGCGTTGAGTCATTATTCGCTTTTCTGCTACCATAAATAAATCCAGACATGTTTTCTGCTATCGACATAAATTCTAATTCTACTTCTGTATTAAAAGTTGGAAGCACACCAGTATCTATATACTGTGTTCCACTACTTTCAATATAATCTACTTGCGTATATTCTTCTGGTAGTATTGAGGTGGCTTGATATGTGTTTGCTTTTGGTATCATAGGAACTCTCAATGGTACAGCGTCATCAACATTTATCTCTGTTCCACTATAACTTTTCTCTGGTATATATTTCTTATACTCCTCTATAGTTTCGGCTATTTTATCAGGATAATATGTTATTGTTTCATCTTGTATCTTCTCGAAATCTTGATTTACTACTTCTTTGACATCGGCTTTTGCTGTGTTTATTCTTGTGATTTGTGTTGTTATACTCATCTATATCACCTCCAATAGACTTTCTACATCGCCTATCATGTCATATAGTATCTTTCCTTGTTTTGCACTTAATACCTTTGTAGAATCGTTTGTAGTTAAGTTATCAACAATGTCAGTAGAACTAATCAAACCACTAACTAAATCAGCTATACTTACTGTTTTCGTACTTTCGTCTTTAAACGTAAAAGTTAATATTCCATCGTTGTAACTTACATCAACTATAGTGTCCTCTAATTCTGTATTTTGTGAATACCTATTTAATAATGTATCTATACTTTCAGCTAGAGCTTTGAAGTCAGCTGGAACATCAGCTACTTCGTTATAATCAAATGGATAAACAATCCCTTTTTCTGTTTGTGCCATTTTTTACTCTCCTTTCAAAGTTTTATATTCATAATCTTGTATATTTGTATAATTAAGTCTGTTTTTTACTTCATTGTAAGTTGCATATCTTATTGCTTTTACTTTAATTTTAAAAATAGAGCCAACCTCTATTCGAGATGACTCTACTATTTTTTCTAATATTTTTGACATAGGTTACCTCCTATGATTGTTCATTTTGTTCATTTACTTTAGAAATAATGTCATATACATCTGTTAATGAAATAACACCATTATCATCCATATCGCCTAATTTAATCTGTTTATCTGTTAAGTCTTGTCTACCTGCTACAAAATCTTGTAATAATGTGGCATCTTCCATCGTTACTTGTCCATCCATATTAACATCACCTAATTCATAATCAGAAACATCTGGGTCAACCTTCATCAATACAATTTTGTAAATAAATGTTTTTTCAGAAGTAGCATAATTTCCAACTGATATATGAATACCATCAGCATACAAAGTAGCATTTCTAGGAACATCACATAGTGCCATAACTGTTGAAAATACATTACCTCCAGACCTATCTCCATAAGAATAACCTTTATTGTCGTAAAAACTCTCTTGAGTACATCCAAATCCAATAACTACACAATTTGTTTTATTAAATCCATTTGGATAATTAATAGTCTTTGATGTGAAATTCCATTGATCATTTGCCAACCACTCACTAGTATTCGCAGCTAAATTAATTTTTCCTTCTATTACGACAAACTTGTCATCATACACAACCCTATTACCGATTGCTGTTTTGGAACTTATTTGAAACAACATTACCATTAAAATTAAAATCACCATTTGCTGTACCTCCTGACTTTAATAAATATATACTTTCATCTTCAACTTGATTCAATTCATTTTGGATTTGGTCTATTAAATCTTGTAAATCGCTTTCTGATGAATTGAATAGTGTTTGAAACTGTGTATTTAGCTCTGATAATAATGAAGTTAATCTTGTTGTAATTTGTGTATATATACTTGAAAAATCTAAGAATGTTCTCATATCTTGAAAGTCTGTTATTCCATTTCCTGTTGATTTAAAACGTGCTAATTCGTATTGATATACTCCTGCATTATTTTTTACAATGTTTGTTTGCGTTAGATTAGGGTATGCATTTGCACCTTTAACTATTTTGTATTCTACTTGGTTTAGTTCACTTTCTGTATTTTGTTTGTCTAAATCGATTTCTATTACTAATTTACAATATGCTACATCTGTTCCAACTGGAATTGTTGAATATGTATCTTCTTCAACAAATCTTCCTTGAATACATACTGCTCCACTTTGAACTGTTATACTGTTATTGGAATGACTCATTTCCATTCCGTTTTTATAATTATCTGATACTCCATTTGCGCCATTTAAAAATGTATTTATAAATAATGCAAAAATTGGATTTCCAAACAATTGCCTTGAAAAAACATGTCCTTTTAACATATTAACTTCTCCTCTCTTTTAATAATTTATCAATAAATTTGACACGAATATTTCCACAAGTATATTCATAGAACTTTTTCTGTGTTATTTTTACCGCCGAAATATATGTATCTAAAATTATTGACTCTTTTGTCTTGATTGCGATTGGTGTTCCAACCTTTATATATTTGTCATATAGATTAAATGTAATATTGTGGTTATATGAATTAGATTTCATCACATCTAAAGCCTTTTGATTTGCATCTTCATAATTTTCTGTATAAACTGTTTCAACTTTTCCTTCTGCTCTGTTTTCATCATTCATATCTGTTGTCGTAGTTCTATCTGTGCGCAAATATAAAACGTATTGTCCTTTGCTGTCTGCTCCATTTACTTTGTCATATAAAACTATTACTTTGCTTACAACATCAGTTTCAAAAACCTCACTGTAATTTGAAATAGCTTGTGCTTTCACATCAATCAATTCTTTAGTTAATGTCTTATTTTCTATAGTAATTACTAACTTTTTATCAACAATAGAAAAACCATACACAATATCATAATTTTGTGTACAGTTTGTCATCCATGTATGTAGATTGTAAATGCCATCTTCGACATTTGTTACACTTGTTTGTTTCGGCGTGTGCGTTTTTACTTCAATTGCTAAATAATTCTTATTAATAAAAGCATCTTCATTGTAAATGAACTCTTTTCTAATAGTAAAAGCAATAAAATCTTCTATTCCAATCTTATTAATTATTTCTTCATCTTGCGCTTCTAAAAAGAAACGTTGAGCATTAGTACCATTTTCGGTCCAGCCCTGTACGTTTGCTCCACTTTCAACAGTGCCATTTATATCAATACATAAACCATTTTTATTTGACTTTATTGAATAAACTCTTTGGTCTTTTTTTATAATAATCCATTCTTGGTTACTTAAATTGTTGGCTGGCTGCATGATTATATTATTTGTATCATCTATAGTAACATAATTATCAGAATTTAATACCTTTATTGTATAAATACCAGCTCTCTTTTCTTTAAAGAAAAATTTTTGATTATATGCGTTATGATACTTCCATACCAATACATTAGTATTTGATATATCTGCATCTATACAGTATTGTTCATCCCCTTCATTTCTTATTACAAACACACCTTCATAAAAACTATTGTTGTTAATTTTTTTATTCTCTCTTAATTCAATTTTTTGGTCAAAAATATTAGTCACATATTTTGAAACAAATTCATACAACAGTTTGCCATCATCATTTTGAATACTATCAACAGTTCCCCAATATACAATGTCATTATTCTTTTTGATTACTATAATATCTCTTGCCTTTGCGGTTGTTTTCTTTATAACATTTATTATCGTATTTGCATTTGTTTCTTCATCAATGTTGATTTCATAATCCGTTAGTTCCACAATATCTTTAACAGAGAAATCTGTATGATCAAATAACCACATAAATACTTTATTGGTTTCAATCTTAACTTCTTCTTTTGCCAAAACCTGAATTGGAATGCTGTCTTGAAATGTATCATCAAACAAATCCACAAATGTTATATCAGCATCATAAATACCACCAGTTTGAGGTGCTGTTAGTTCTAATTCATAGTAACCTGTTTGACTGTTGTATAATGCTATATAATCTTGTCCGTTAAATCTTATTGTCATCTCGTTCATATACAGTACCTCCTACACAGCAATATACTGAGGATATATTGTTATTTGAGCATTTAAGACTTCATTATCCGCTTCTATTTTCAACTCACAGCTTTTGTTCGTTGGTATTCTTATTACATAGTCATTTTCAAAATCTTGTAAAACATCTAAATTGAACAAGCTTTCTGTTGTTCCGTCTGTGTGTTGTTTTAATATGTAAAACTCATTTTCCTTTGTTCCATATAATAATTTTTCATATGCGTTAATTTCAACATTAAATGTTACCGTTTGATATAATTGGCCTTCAATATATAATTCTAAACGTGGATTTATTACGTGTCCTGAAACTTCTACTTCAATTGGTGCTTCTACATGACCGTCGTTAATGTATTGTAGACTTCTTGAATTATAATCAGTAAAAGAACTGTCCCAACGAAAATCCCAACGAATTTCATCTGTAAGAGGTTCAATTGTATATTTTACTATATTTTGTTTATACCACAAGCTTTTACAATATATCTGAATTGGAGAAGCTAATATATTAAAATCATCTTCTTCTGATTTATCAATTTTAACTAAATCAATGTCTCTGTAATATTCTGTTCTGTCAGTTAGTTTAGGTACATATATTAATTTTAAATTTTCTGAATGTAGTATAAAGTCTACAAAAATTTTATACTCATCATAAGTCATCTCATAGAACTCTAATTCACCATCTATTACATTTTGCTTTATATATTCCTGATTTTTTACATATGTATTTCCTACTCTTATATATTCTACCTCTTTTTCGAAGCCTAAGCCATTTACATTATATAAAAATAGACTGCCATTTATTTTTTGGCAGTCTATTCTTTGACCTTTTTCATTTTCGAAATAGAAGTTTCTGATATCTTCATATCTATACTCTTTATGTTCTATCAACTTCTTCTACCCCACTCTCTTTCAATAAAATTACTTACTTTTACCATTTCTTGCTCAGTCATAGTTTGAGGATATATATTAACAACTACATTTTGAGAATTATTATTTATATTTCTTGTATAGTCCTGATTCTCTCGTTTTGTCAACACCCTTTCACCTTCATGCAATCTTGCAATGTAATTGTTATATGGAACATACGCTAATCCATCAGCATGTCCACCCGAACTTCCTTCTGTAGAAACACTTGCAATAATTTTAAGTCTTTGAGAAAAAATTTCTCCAACTTTGCTAAATAAACCTGAACGTGATGTCATACCAGAGGCAATATCTTCTGCAGCTGATTGACCAGCGCCCATAAAATCATTGTTTTTAAATCCTTCAATTCCTCTATCACCAAGATTTTTAAATTCTTCTGGTAAAGTTGTATTTATAATTACTTGACCTGTAGCTTCTTGTATCTTTTTTGCAGTTTCATCATCTAACTGACTTAATGCAATTGCGTATGTATCATATGACTGCGTTGCTAATTGACTCCAAGCTTTTACTTGTGCAGGTGTCATGCTTTCAGTCGTGCTTGTCATAGCAACCAAATTATCTGCTAACATTTTTAATTGCTTTTCTTGACTTTCCTTCTGAATTTCACATTCTTTTTTTGCCGCTTCATCGTGAGAATTTATACTATCTTCTAAATATTGTTTTGTTATTGACAAATCATATAATTGGTTTTCTATTTGTTGTTGCAATGTACCTGCAATATCATCAGTTGCCTTAGTATAGCTTGTTGTTCTTCTTAATATTAACTCATTGATTTCTTCTGTCGCTCCGCTTTCAGCAATAACTAAATCGTTCTCATACTGTCTAATAAATTGCAATTGTTCATTATACATTGATTTTTGTGCATTTAAATTATCTTGTGTATTTTTTAAATCTTTTTTTGCATTATCCAATTTATTATAATAATATGCACGTACACCAGAACCAGAAGAAAGTTTACTATTTTTATTATATTCTTCTTCTGCCTTATTTAAAGCTTCTTGTTTTTTAGCAACCTCATCTGTCAGAGAAATTATCTGAGCATATGTTTCAGTCTTGTTTTTTATTGCTTCATTATATTTTCCTTCTTCTGCTTCCATTAGAGCTTCAATTTTCTTTACCCTAATAACTTCATCTACAGACTCTTTTAATTCTTTATACTTTTGTATTACTCCGTCAGTTATTTCAAATTCTGTTCCAAGAGCTGAATTTAATTGATTTACAATAAAACTAACTCTTTGTTCGTAACCCTCTTTTACTTTACCATTTTCATCAACTAAAGTTTCTAGTTCATCAGATAATTTTCTTACATTGTTCATTTCAGAAAATACAGCATCTTTTGAATCGTCATAAGATTTTACCAATTCATTCTGAGCAGCAACTTGCCTTTTTGTTTCCTCTAAAGCTTCTTGAGAAGCCCTACTACTTTGATGTGTATAATATACAAGCGCTGTATATGCAGCAACTAAACTTGTTACAGCAAGTGTAGTCGTTCCAATTGAAGATGGCATTTTTTCAAATAACTTTGTCAAAGTTTTTACACTTTCACTACCTTCACTTGTCCCTTTTCTCACATTTCCTATTGCTTGTGCAAATATTCCAAATGATTTTACTCCGATTCCAACAGCTGAAGTAACACCACCAATAGCCTTAACTGTTGGACCCAACGCAACAACAAAAGCACCTAGTTTTATTATATTTTTCTTAGTAGCATCATCTAATTGACTAAATTTTTTTATCATATTACTTATATTAGTTAGCATTGGTTTCGCATCTTTTACTAATTTTCTTAAAGACGGTGCAAGTTCATCGCCAAATTCAATTGCTAATTTTGTGGCTTCATTTTTCAACATTTTGATTTGTGATTCTGTTGTTTTATATCTTGTCGTTGCTTCTTTGTTTAAAGCCGTATTTTCATTCCAACTTTCATTTGCTAAATCAATAGCACTCTTCATTACATCAGATGAATTTGCTAAACTCAGAATCGTATTTGATAATCTGACCTCTGTTAAATCCATTTCCTCAAGTATTGCAATTGCTGATCTTCCGTTTCGCTCTGTGTCATTTAGTCCAGTAATAAAAGCTGTTAGAGCTGTAACTGCATCTTTTTTAAACGCTTGCTTAAATTCATCTGCTGTCATTCCTGCTATATCAGCAAAATCCTCTAATCCCTGTGCACTTTTTCTTGCATCATTGTACCATTTTTTTAAATCTTTTGAACTCAAACCAACTTTTTTTGAAAAGTTTTCTAAGGTTTTTCCACCTTTACTTATTGCTATTCCTACATCATCTACTGTGTATCCCGTATTTTTCAAGAAAAAGTTTAAGCCGTCTAATTGATTTGTACCTACCTCAGTTGCTATTTGAAGCTTTTTTAATAACTTAGACATTGCTGAACCACCCGCTTGCGCCTCAATACCAACACTTGACATTGCAGTAGCCAATGCCATGATTTGAGGTTCACTCAAGCCAGCTAATTCACCTGATGCCGCCAAATTTGTTGCCATCGAAACTATATCCGCTTCTGTTGTAGCAAAATTATTACCCAATGCAACTACAACAGAACCCAAATTACTATATTTATCAGCAGTCATTCCTGTTACATTTGCGAATTTTGCCAAATTACTAGCTGCCTCAGTTGAACTTAAATTAGTTGATTCACCTAAATCAATCATTACTCTAGTAAATTCTAATATATCATCAGTTTTAATTCCTAACTGTCCTGCTGCTTCAGCTACTGCTGCTATTTCAGTTGCAGAACTAGGTAATTCTGCTGACATATCTAATATACCTTGTCTAATTGCTTGTAATTGTTCTTCTGTGCCATCTACCGTTTTTCTAACTCCAGCAAAAGCACTTTCATAGTCTATTGAAGCTTTTAATGCTGCTGTAGCTATTGCTGCTGTTCCTGCGCTAACCACAGACAATTTATTACCTACACTATTTATTTTTTCTCCAACTTTTACTATTTTGTCTCCTGTTTCTTGCCAATGCTTTCCATTTGATATTAGTTGTTCTGATTGTATCTTTAATTGCTTATTTGTTTCATCTAATGTATTTTTTATTTTTTGCTGTTTTGTTTCAGCTTCTACAAGCCTATCTTTCCATTTTTTTGCTTCTTCCGAATTTTCTCCAAGATCTTCTTTGGCTTTTTCATATGCTTCATTACATTGTTCAACAACTTTAGTTTGTTTATCATATTGTTCCTGTAATGTTTTAAGTTTTGTTGTCAATAAATCAGTATTATCTTTACTTCCTTTTAATTGCTCCTGATTTAATTTTAATTCCTTAGTAAGAGAGCGTATTGACTCTTCTCCTTCTTTTATTCCTTTTTTTAAGCCTGTTATATCAGCTTCAAATTTAATTTGTTGTTTATTTTTTTTAGCCATCTTTACGCCTCCCTTGGATTATCAATATAATTTCTATATGCGTGTATATCGTCTACTACTTCGTCCAAGAAGGAAATATCGCTGTTCCAAAATGTATCAGCATCAATTCCATTCATAATCACAAAAAAAACATACATATCGGCTACTGTTTCGATATGTATGCTTGGTTGTTTATATTTACTTTTTTCTTTTTTTCTTGTAACTTTTCTAAATCCTTCTTGGAATCCTAGTTTTTTCTTTTTACTAATAAATCTACACCTACTGAATTAATCTCTAATATATCAATATCTTCAACTAATTTAAGGAACTCTTCAAATTTAATATTTTCATCTGTCGCACCAATATAACCTGTATATATTATTTTATAGTAATCAGATAAACGAGGTTCTTTTCCTTCTTCTGTTGCTTCTCTTATTAATTTTAGAACATCAAAATCCTTATCTATATCTTCAACTTTTTTTATTGCTATAGGTGTTATTTTCAAATTTACTTCTTTATCATTTATTTTCATACCTTTTTTCTCCTCTCAAAAAAGGCATTAAATTAAATATTTCGTAGAAATACCTAATCTAATGCCTTTTTATAAATTAATAAATATTTTAATCCTTGTAATAATTTTATATCATTATTACAAGGATTATTTTTACATAATACATTAATTATCCATTATTTTGCTCTGCTGCTTTTACTAAAGTTGGTGTAAAGTTAGTTAACCATTGTTCTTTAACTGTATCATCTTCTAATTCATCTTCATAAGCTTCATAGTAGAACATATCATTACTATCTACTAATGCAGTAAATTCAAAATCATCCATTTCTATTTCTGTTGCATCATTATTAACTTTAAGTGTTAATCCTTTTACATCCTCTAAATTTGAAAATGCAATATATTTTACGTTTCCTTCCATATCAATAACTTTTGCAGCAAAAACAAATGGTTTTGAAAAAGATTCACTTCCATAACCATATACTCCTGTTTTTAATCCTTCATTTGAAAGTCCCATTATATTTCTTGCTGTTGGTATTTTTGCATGACCTGTTAATGATACTGTCATATCAATAACTTGTTTAGCTTTCTTTACTGTCTTTCCTTCACATTTTTTTACAATTTCATTAACATTTGCTGTTGCATCCATTGTACCAATGCATCCAAAGCCTACTGCACTTTGGTCTGGAAATTGAATTGAACCTTCTTTAATTTTATAATTTTCAAATTCTACAACTTGTTTCATTATTGTAATTCCTCCTCTATTTTATTGTTTAAATGGCCTAATAAACCATCTGCAACTTCATCAGTTTTAGTTTCTAATGCTCTTCCAAAGAAAGCCTGTTCACCTTTTCTTTTTTGATGTTTTCCTCTTCCTTCGTCTGGAAATATTAGATAACCAAAATCTTTTGAACTTGGCTTTAGTTTTGTTTGGACTTTAATTCCTAGGTTATATGGAATTTTGTCCAAACTTTCTACATCCTTAGCATGAACTTTTGGTGCTTTTTTTACTTTTGATTTATCTTTATTTGAACGAGGCATAAATTTAAAAACTTGTTTCTTAAAAACATCTCCACCCTCGTTCCACAAATAATTATTTGCTTCATATTCTGATTTTTTAGGTAATGCATTCCATCTTTCTTGAAATTCCTTTACCTTCGAAAAATCGATTGTTAATTCGTTATATGCCATTGTTATCCCCTCTTTCAGGTCTTTCAAATGTATATATATTTAAATCAATCCAATCGTTTGTATCAGCTATTTGAACATCATCAGATTCCATTCCGACAAAATTTAGATTAAGCTCCTTAATCTTATTTATGATGTCAAAATCAGATATTTTCTGTTCCCCTGTAAATGCGTAAATAATTTGTATTTGTCTTACAAACTTGTTACAACCACTTTCTATCAATCTACCTCTTCTGAAGATAAAATAATTATAATTATCCAATTCATTTTCATAAATTCTTCTATTTCCAATAGGTAGTTTAAATTCTTCTAATTTTCCAATTATTTTTTCATCATTCATTATTTACCTCTACTTTCTTAGCTGAAGCTATTTGTAGATATAAATATATGTTTTTACCATCACTAGAATCACGTTTTTTTACTTCGTATATCACATCATCATTGTTAATCTTGATTTTTATGTTATCTGGAAGTTCTGAAATTGGTATTCTAATTTTCTTGTCTATTGTATAACCTAAAGAATCAGCTATTTGATTGTCTGTATCTCTAATATTTACATTAGCAAATGGACGCTTTCCTATTTCTTCAAATTGTTCGCCTATTTTCTCTTTTTTAGTATTTTTCAATACTTGTATTAATCCATACTTAATAAAACCGTCATTGTATGTATAATGACGGTTTTGATTATATGGAAGTGGATTACTGAACTTCTGCTTTGCCATATCGTACCTCCAATTTGAGAATATCTTGCAAGTTATTCTCAATAAAATATTCCTCAGAATTATTTCTTTCATATCTACAATAGGTTTTTAATAGCTTTCTAGCTAGAATGTCTGTATAAAAATTAATATAGCATTGAACATCATTTTGCAATAGAGCTACTCCATTTTTTATATAGTCTTTTACACTTAAATTAGTGTCTT
The DNA here is from genome assembly GCA_045602745.1 of Clostridia bacterium. Taxonomy (GTDB): domain Bacteria; phylum Bacillota; class Clostridia; order TANB77; family CAG-508; genus CAG-452. The sequence continues at coordinate 24,910 of JAZSCD010000004.1, forward strand.
CATCATCCCATGTAATATTTAGAGTTCTTTTCACTTCTTTGAAGAAATCTTCATCAGTGGTGATATCGTTTTCAATATCACCATTGATTCCAATTCTAACTTTTACTAAGTCTTCATATTTCAAGGCTCAACACCTCTCTTTACTATCCATTATCTGTTTCATCTGCTGCTACTGCTGAAATGTCTAATAGTAAGAATGAATTATTGTCAATAGCTTTACCATTAGCATACATTTTTGCTAGATATACTCTTTCATCATCTAAGAACTTAAATTCATCAGAGTATTCAATTTTTTGTCCCATTCCTACACCTAAGTCATATTTTTCAGCTAAACCAATAACTGCTTCTCCTGTTGCTACAGATGGTTCTTGTATAATATCAACAGGGAATGGGAATTGATTTGCTACATATTGTCCTAATGCATTTTTAATTGTTGTAATAGCAAAAACTTTCTCCCAGTAGTCAACTGGATTAACTATTAATGTAACTTTTGTTACTACTCTTTTTCCACCATTTGTCAATTTAGCAATTATTTTTCCTAATGTTTTTGGCTCAAAATCACTTACTTCAATTGCTTCTTTTCTTGGAACTGCTTGACCTGGTGTTACAGCTGCTTCTAAGTCTCTATCCATACCATAAGGTTGATCTACACCTGTACCTGTAACAATAGCTTTAACCAATCCTTTTGACATGCTTTCTGTTAATATAGTTCTAATATATGTCTCTAACCAAGCTGGTCCCAATTTTAAGTACGCTTTGCAGATTGGTAAGAATGCACTTAATTTATAAAGAGTAGTAGATTCTCTTTTAAATCCAGCTTCTAATTCTTTCTTGATTTCATCGCATAAAGGTCCCCACCAAGCTTCTTCAACATCACCTGTTCTCTTAATAACTTCTGTAATACCTGTTACATTTGTTATTTTAATTTTCTTTAATAATGGATGAGCTTCCTCTAAGTCTTCAAATACTCTATTAATTGTTGTTGTAGGCATTGTAACATCTAAATCTGTTAAAGCTTGTTTAACATTGTTTTGTTTCATTGCTTCAGCAACTTTTTCAAAATATTTTAATTCTTCGCTTGTTAATTGTTTAGCTCCTCTATTTGTTAATATAATTGTGTCATTATTTACTGTAGCTTGTTCTTTTGTTACTCTTTCAGCAACCTCTTCTGCTACTAATTCCATCCATTGTTGCATAACTTCTGCTTGTTCATCTGTTTTTCCTTCTTCAATAGCTTTTAAAGCTCTTTCTTTAATATCTTCTCTGTTTAAATCTTTCATACTCATGTTTAAAAATCCTCCCTATTTTAAAATTCCATTAAAAAAAGACTCAAAAATATTTGATTTTTGGTCTTCTTTAATATTGGTTTCAATAATTACATTTTTTTCGTTGTTCATTTTTTCAACAACTTTGTTTGCTATTTGTTCAATAGAATCATCCTCAAGTTTTACCTTTTCAAATTTCTCTGGTTTAACTTGCATTTTTAATTTTTGATTTTCTATAACTAAGTCCATAATACTTTTACTTGCTGATTGTTCAATATCATCAGAAATTGGTAGTATTTTTGTACAGAAACCTTTGTCTAAACACTCTTGAGCAGTTAGCCATGTTTCTCCATCTAAAAGTTCTACTAATTCATCTCTTTCGATATTTACTTTTGACAAATAAGATTCAATAGAAGCTTCCATAATTTTGTCTAAATCATCAGCTGCTTTTCTTAAATCTTTTGCATTTCCACATTCATAAGTCCAGCAATTATGAATCATCATCATAGAATTTTTTGGCATGTAGATTTCATCTCCTGCCATAGCAATAACACTTGCAATACTTGCAGCTATTCCATCTATGTATACTTTTACAGTAGCTTTGTGTTGTTTTAACAAATTAAACATTGCTAAGCCTTCAAAAACATCACCACCAAGAGAGTTAATATGTAAATTAATTTCAGATATATCTCCTAGCTCTAGTAATTTGTCTTTTAAGCAAATTGCAGAGTTTGTTTCATCACTCCACCAACTGTCCCAAATATCTCCATAAATATAAATATCTGCTGTGTTATTTGCTGACTGTTGAATTTTGTTCACTATATTCTTCATTTCTCTTCCTCACCCCCTTCAACTGTCATATAATTCTTAGTTACATATGATTTATTAGCCCATTCTTCCTTTAATTGTTCCTCTCCTAATTTGCTTAATAATCGGTTATGAGAGAAACCTATTCTAAATAACTTGTCTAATGAATCAGCATTGCTTAACCAATTTGTAAATTCTGTTGTTAATAAATCTGCTTTCATATATGTTCCTTTTATAAATTGATTTTTAGAATACGCTTTTCTATTAACTTCAGAATTAAACATTAATACAAATGGTTTAAATGCATGTGTCATATAACTTTGTTCTTGTTCTTTTAATTCATTTTTATTTGCATAAAGTAAATCAACAGGAATATTAAATATCGATGCAATATTTTCAAATATTTCCTTTCCCGCTTCTTTCATCTGACTTACAGAATCTCCGCTGTTTTTAGATGTCTTTTCATCTAAATTTGTAAGTGATATTCCTTTTGGTAATGTTAATACATTTCTTTTCCCTTCAATAAATGGTTTTATTAAACTATCTATCAAATTTTGTAAATCATTATCTTTACCATTATTTAAATTATTAGTAGAATCAAAATTAACAATTATTTTTCTTAATCTGTCTCTTACATATGCATTTTGCATTGCATTTAATATTTCAGAATAATTATTGTCAATTGAATTTATTAATACCTCAAGTCTTTCGTCATTTAAACTGAAATAAAAAACATCATCCATATAAAACTTGTCTTTTAATGAATATTCATCTATCACAACGTTGTCAAAAGTATAACTTTTAAGTGCATATCTCTTTTTGTCAAAACTATCTGCGACAAATAATTGATCATTTACTCTTACTATTAAACATTCTTTCTTTCTTATTAACTGTTGCATAAACTTAAAATAGAAATCATATTTATTAGAATTTAAGTTTGGTGAAACATTAAATTTATAGTACATACTCTTCTTTACTTCTTCATATTCTTCGTATGTTCTAAACTCAGTACTAACAAAAGAACTTGCTAACAAAGAAATTACTTTTCGTAACCCTAACTCTTTGTAGCAAGTATCGTTTATCAAGTCTATACATTGACTTAAACATATTTCATTATCCTTATTAAACCATCTTCGCATGTATTCTGCTGCGTTTTCTATAAAACTCAAAACGTCACCCCCTTAATATGCTTTTAGAAAAGATTTTAAATAATCTTCATCTATTGTTTGAGTTTCTTTCAACTCACTTTGTATGCTTGTTGCGTGTGTAAACGCCATAAATCCGTCATTTTTTCTACTCTGTTGTTCTATCTTTATAAATGCTTTATTTCCATTTTTTCTAGGTTCAACTGCTGTATTATTTACATACCATCGCATAAGAGTACTATCACCAAAAATTAGTATTTGATTTGAAAACCAATCTTCTAGAACTCCATAAACCATAGTATCAGTAAACTCACCACTTCGTACTATTACTATTTCGCCAGTTTTATTTGTTTTTGTTCTTAATGTTAGCCCTACCTTTTCAAATGCTTCTATAAAATAATTAGCTTTTACTTTATCTATTGCTATTGCTATAATATTATATTTTGCCATTTTATCTATAAACCATTGAGCTACAAGTTCTGGCGGTATTGTTGGTGTTGCTATCCATGTAATTTCGCCTTTTGAATCAGCTTCTTCAATAACTTCCTTTTTTACTAATGAGAGATGTGGACTATTTCGATTTATAAAAGTATGTGATAACCATATTTTTTTACCATCTTTCTTGAATAATAATCCCACACCACAAAAGTCTCTTACACTCGCATAGTCTAAACCTCCAATGCAAGACTCTCCTTCTAATTTTGGAATTTCTTGATTAGTAGCAACAATATCATCCCATTTTGCAACAACTCTTGTTTCATCCTGATGTGGAATATTCATTCTCTTAGTTAAAAATTCATGATAAAGTGATGGTCTTCTCAAAGCATTTTGATATTCGCTCATCATCGTTATCATTAAATCTTTAAATACTGTAAGTGATGGATTTGCTTTAATCCAATTTTTAGGATCTTCTACTTCTTTTTCATCATCTAATTTACAGATAAAGAATAAAGTTCTTGAATTTTGAATTACGCCTGTATAAACATCTCTTGCTTCTTTTTTGTAATCATCTATAACTCCATCTCTTATATCTCCATCTGTTGTTATGTATGTTATTCTGAAATTTTTCTTTTTTCCGCCACCTGATGTATGTACTTTGATGTTTTTATAGTCTTCATAGGCATGTATTTCATCGAAAAAAACATGTCCGTGGCCTTCTACCATCCTTAGTTTTTGAATTACTTGTGTTGTAATTAATAGTTGATTTTGTAGTTTTATTTTTTATTTCTTCTAGTGTAGTATTAAAAGCTTTTTTTAGTTTTGGATTATCTTCTATCATTTCGTGAACGTCCATAAATGATGTTTTAGCTTGACTTTCTGATGTTGCAATAATATCTATGTCATAATTCTTTATTCCGTGCTGTTTAGTCGTTTGATAGAATGCTTCTGTACTTATATATCCATTTTTTCCAAACCCTCTTCCAGCCATAATAAAAAACTCATTAAATACTAATGAGCCATCTTCATAATATAAACCATATTCGCATGCATCCAAAAACTTTTCCCAATCCAATAACGGGTACGGAAACCATTTTTCTTTAGTTATAATGGCTTTTTCAATTTCTTCTTCTTTGATTATGATCTTTTCTGTATCTAGTTTTTTCTTAAGCCATTTAACCATCATTTTTTGTTCTTCACAAACTGGTATTTCTTCATTTTCTACAATTTCAAACCATCTATCTATGTATTTATTATACTTCATAGACCTCATCACCTTCACCTTTCGATTCAGGTGCTTTAATGCCCAATTTATCAAGAATTTTTATTTTCTGAGCATTTACTTTTGTTGACTCAGCTATACTGTCATTTCTTTTAACGCCTTTTTGTCCTCCACCATTGTTCCACTCAACATTTACGCCTCTATCATCTATATCTTTTATTAGCTTATCTTCTATTTTTGTGTATTTTACATATTTTTCAAGCAATTCTTTTGTAACTTTATTGTAATTATTATTAGTTACAAGCTGTTGTTTTAACTCTTCTTTTAATTCTTCATAATCTTTTAAATTTTCCTCTTTTTTTCTAGCCATTTTTAATTTCACCCTCCCCTCATGCGAAAATTTTCAAAAATTTTGTTTTTATGAG
>JAZSCD010000005.1:0-8981 GCA_045602745.1 Clostridia bacterium
CAATAATATTACAATTTCATTACAAATGTCAATAGTATTTTTGATTAATTTTTAAAAATTAGAGACAAGTTTTTAATTCTTGTCTCCGTAAATACTTTTAGTTATCTTTTTTTATTTCAGCAAATCTTTTTATTTTCATTGTTGTTGTCTTTTCAAATTCATCTTTTTTGATTTCTAATCTTTTTATCGCCTTATATGATGTTAATTTTCTATTTACTTGTTTAATTTCGTTCCATATAATATCATATATTTTTTCTTCTGATAAATCTTTTCCATGTTTTTCTTCAATTTTTTCATAATCAGGTATTACTTTAACTGTTATTGTTAATTCTTTATCGTCTTCATTTAATTGTTTTCCATATACCATACATTCTTTTATTTCTTCTACTTTTCCAAGTAATAGTTCAATTTCTTCTGGATAAATATTTTTTCCATTTTGAGTTACTATTACATTTTTGCTTCTTCCTGTAATAAATAAAAATCCATCATTGTCTAAATATCCAACATCACCTGAATAAAACCATCTATTTCCTTCTTTATCTATTTTTATTACTTCTTCAGTTGCTCCTTTATCTTCATAATATCCTATCATCAAGGTTTCACTTTTTATTAAAATTTCTCCCTCTCCATTTTCGTTAGGATTATCTATTTTTAATTCCGCACATGTAACAGCTTTACCTGCAGACCCTATTTTTGTATCAAATTCTGGTGTTAATGCTGTTATAGGAGCTGTTTCTGTAAGCCCATATCCTTGTAAAAAACAAATCCCAATATCTTGAATCCATTTTCCTACTTTTGCATCTATTGGAGCCGCTGCAGATACAATATATTTTAAATTTCCTCCTAAGTTCTCATAAATCTCAGCAAATACTTTTTTCTTTATATCCACTCCCACATTTTTTAGTGCATTTGTTACATGTATCATAGAATTTACAAGTCCTGTTTTTCCACTTTTTTCTATAGTAGCATTAATCTTTTTATATAAGCTTTCTATTAATAAAGGAACTGCAAGTAATGCTGTAGGCTTTGTTTCTTTTAGGTTTGGAACTATATGTTTAAGTCCTTGACATACTGCAATTGATGAACCTGTAGCAAGAGGAACTAAGAAACCTATTGTAGATTCATATGTATGATGAATCGGTAAAACTGAAAACAATCTGTCATTTTCTGTTAAATTAACATACGCACTAACTGCATTTATATTTTCAGCTAAATTTTTATTGCATAGCATTACACCTTTTGAATTAGATGTTGTACCAGAAGTAAATAATAAAACTTTAAAATCTTCTGGATCTATTTTTATTTTTTCAAAAGAAGTATCTCCTTCTTTTATCATTTCTTTACCTTCATTTAATATTGTATTAAATCCAACTGTTCTTCCTACTAATTTTTCATCTGAATACATCTGAATAAAATATTTAACCATTGGTAAATTATCTTCTACTTTTTTTATAGCTTCTTTTTTCTTTGCAGAATAAATTACTGCTGTTGCTCTTGAACGTTCTATTACATTTTGTATTTCATTTGGTGGTAATTCTTTATCTACTGGTACAGCAATTCCTGCTCCACAAAGAATTGCCATGTATGATAAATACCAATTATATGTAGTTTCTCCTATTATAACAATTCTTTCATCTTTTAAATTGTATTTATTTGTAAGTGCAGTTCCTAAAGCTATTACATCATCACCAAACTCTTTAAATGTAATTTCTTTAAATTCTTCTTTTGGATTAAACTTTTCTAATATAAATGTTTTATCTGCATATTTTTCCTGAGATTTTAAAAAAACCTCTTTTATTGTTTTAAAATTTGTTTGTTCATAATTTCTATTTTTTCTTTTATCTTCGTTTTGTTTTTTATTTATTGCTTCATAATCTACTTTTACTTCATCTATATTTTCAACATCTTTCATTTTTAATTTAGGGAATTTAAAATCTGGTATCTTAAACTCTTTTAGTAATCTCATGTATATCTACTCCTTTAAATTTTATATTCGGCATTATATATCATTTTATTATTTAAATCAAGTTTTACTTATATTCATTATTTCTTTTAATATTTGTTTACTACTTAATTTGTATTTTTCTTCTAGTTCTTCTACGTTTCCATGTTCCACAAAGCAATCATTATATCCAAAAGTTCTTACTTTTATGTTTTCTAATGTATTGCTATTAATAACTTCTACAACTGCACTTCCGTAATCCTCCTTTTAAAATACCATCTTCTATTGTAACAACTTTTTTAGTCTTTTCTATAGATTTAAGTATAGTTTCTTTATCTAATGGCTTTAAAAATCTTGCATTTATAACTTCTGCATCTATATTTTCTTTTTTTAATAATTCTGATATTTCCATTGCTCGTTCTACCATTTTCCCAATGCTTATTATTGTAATATCTGTCCCTTGTTTAATAATTTCTGATTTCCCCAATTCTAGTTCTTTAAGTTCATTAAATTTTATTTTTCCTTCTCCACCTCTAGGATATCTTATTGCTACTGGTTTATTTAAATCAATTCCAAACTCCATCATTTTTTCAAACTCATCAAAATTTTTAGGTGCCATAATAACAAAATTAGGAATTGTAGCTAAAAATGCTAAATCAAAAAGTCCTTGATGTGTTTCCCCATCTGGTCCTACAATTCCAGCTCTATCAATAGCAATAGTTACTGGCAAATTTTCTATTGCTATATCATGAATTAATTGATCGTAACTTCTTTGTAAAAATGATGAATAAACAGCAAATACTGGTTTTAATCCAGCCAGCCCCATTCCAGCTATTAGTCCGAGTTGCATGTTGTTCAGCTATTCCTACATCAAAAAATCTATCAGGAAATTCTTTTGCAAAATTATTTAATCCAGTTCCATCTTTCATGGCAGCTGTTATTGCAACAATTTTATCATCTTTTTTTGCTAATTCTACTAATTTATCTCCAAATACTTTAGAATAGTCTTTGCTATTTTTACTTAGTTTTTCTCCCGTTTCTATATTAAATTCAGAAATCCCATGAAACCTATCCGGGTTTTCTTCTGCATATTTATATCCTTTTCCTTTTTTTGTACTTACATGTATTAATACTGGTCCTTCTATATTTTGACTTTTATTTAATATATTTTCTAACTCTTGTATATTGTGTCCATCTACTGGTCCTAAATATGTAAAACCTATATCTTCAAAATACATATTTGGTATAACCGTTTGTTTTATAGCTCTTTTTATTACATGTGCCAAATTTACAATTGGTTTTCCTACAATCGGTATTTTATTAAGAAACTTTTTAACACAATTATTTGATCTTGTATATGTTTTTTTTAGTCTTATTTTTGTAAGGAGAGCAGTCATTCCTCCAACATTTTTAGATATACTCATTTCGTTGTCATTTAATATAACTATAATATTGGTTTTACTACTTCCTGCATCATTTAAAGCTTCTATTGCCATTCCACCTGTTAAAGAACCATCTCCAATTACTGCTACCACTTTATTATTTTTATGCAGCAAATCTCTTGCTCTTGCCATTCCTAATGCAACAGATATTGATGTACTACTATGCCCAGTATCAAAAGAATCATACTCAGATTCACAAATTTTAGGAAATCCAGATACACCACCAAATTGTCTTAATGTTTTCATTTTTTCTTTTCTTCCAGTTAAAATTTTATGAACATAAGCTTGATGCCCCACATCCCAAATTATTTTATCCTCTGGACAATTAAATACACTATGAATTGCAATAGTTAGCTCTACTACTCCTAAGTTAGATGCCAAATGTCCACCGTTTTTTGACACTATTTCTAAAATATATTTTCTTATTTCTTCTGCTAGTTGTTGTTTTTGTATTAAATCTAATTTTTTTAAATCTTTAGGATAATTTACATTATCCAAAACTTTGTCCATATTATACACCTCAAATCTTTCTATATATTATCATATCTCTTTGCTAATTGCAATTATTACAATAAAAGACCTTCCAGTTAGAAAGGTCTTTATATATAAATTTATTTAAGTTCGTTCTCTATATTTAATAATCTATTATATTTTGCTACCCTATCAGTTCTACATGGAGCACCAGTTTTTATATAGCCTGAATTTACAGCTACTGCTATATCTGCAATTGTTGTATCTTCTGTTTCTCCAGAGCGATGTGAAATTATTGTTTTATATCCATTTTGTTTTGCAAACTCTATTGTATCTAATGTTTCTGTTAATGTTCCTATTTGATTTGGTTTAATTAATATTGTATTTGCTACATTTTCTATTATTCCTTTTTTTAATCTTTTTATATTTGTTACAAATAAGTCATCTCCTACTATTTGTATTCTATTTCCTAGTTTTTTATTCAAATCTGACCATCCTTCCCAATCTTCTTCGCCTAAAGCATCTTCTATCGAAACTATTGGATATTTCTTTATTAAATCTTCAAAATATTCAACCATTTCTCTTGCTGTTTTTAAATCATTTGTTTTCCAAAAATAATAATTTCCTTCTTTTCCTATTTTTATTGCTTCTTGATACATTTCTGAAGCCGCAATATCTAAAGCCAAAACAATTTCTTGTCCTGGCTCATACCCAGCAACTTTAATTGCTTCTATTATCAATTTTATTGCTTCTTCATCATTTTCTAAATTAGGTGCAAATCCGCCTTCATCTCCTACAGTTGTATTCATTTTCTTTTCTTTTAAAATTCTTTTTAAAGTATGATATACTTTTGTACCCATTTCCATACATTCTGTAAAACTTTTAGCTCCAATAGGCACTACCATAAATTCCTGAATATTTATATTATTTCCTGCATGTTTTCCACCATTTAAAATATTCATCATTGGAATTGGTAATTTTTTGCCATTTACTCCCCCTAAATAATTATATAAAGGAATATTTAAAAAGTTTGATGCAAGTTTTGCTATTGAAAGAGACACACCTAATGTAGCATTTGCACCTAATTTTTGTTTATTTTCTGTTCCATCTAATTCTATTAGAATTTTATCTAATTTTATTTGCTCTAACGCATTCATACCTTTTAAAGCTGGTGCAATAATCTTATTAACATTATCTACTGCCTTTTTTACCCCTTTTCCTAAATATCTGTTTTTATCATTATCTCTAAGTTCTACTGCTTCAAAGCTCCCTGTAGATGCTCCTGATGGAACTATTGCTATTCCACTTATTCCTTGTGATTGTACTTCGACTTGAACTGTTGGATTACCTCTGGAATCTAAAACTTCTATAGCACATATTTTTTCTATTTCTAAATATTTTCTCATAAAAAGACCTCCATATTATTAATATTATGGAGATTTTTATTTTTTTTATTCTTTTGCATGTAAAAATAGTACATTTAAATCTTTTTTTGATAATTTTGGGATAATTATCATCTCCTTTTTGCAATACAAAGAAGGATCAATTTTTTTTCATAAATAACTTCTTAAAATAATTTATTATTCTTTTAAACAAACCTGTTTCTTTAATTTTAACTGGTAGTTCTTGTTGAATTACTTGTTTTGTGCTTTCAATTCTTTTGTTTTTAAATATACCATCTGGGTCGTACTTTGCTTTTAATTCTTGTTGATACTTTTCCTCATTTTTTGTTAGAATATATTTTATTTCTTCTTTCTGTTTTTCATTAGATAAATAATTTAGGTATATCATTGCTAAAATATCTTTTGTTTTTTCTCTTAAATCCATATCTTTTAATAATTTGCTATGATCTAAATTTGGTTTATAAGTATTAGATTTGTTTCTTTGCCAAAAACTAATTAGTTTTTTTGGTATCTTATTATAAATTGCTTCATCAGAATGTTCCAATATATCTAAAACCTCTACAATTGCTTCACTATATTCAATACTTACCATTTTTTACTCCCTTGTATATTTTCCTTCAATACCTTTTATTTCTTCTACTCCGTTTCTTGTTTCTCCTGTTATTTCATTAACTTTTCCTATACGTTTTTCTCTTGCAATGTCTTCAAATTCTCCTGTACTATGTCTAAAATCAACTACATCCGCAAATTCCATACATGCCAATGGATTAGTTCCGTCTGGCTCTTGTTCTTTTTCTTGTATTGCTTTTAGATTAGCTTCATATCTTTGTCTAAATATATCTTTATCCTTTTCATCTGTAAATAATAAATCCATTAAAATTTCTAATTTTTCATTCTCTGGTAGTTCTTTATCTTTTAACATTTCTTTTAAATCTAATAAACGTTGTTCTTCTGGAGTTCTATCAACTTTCTTTTCAATTTGTGCAAGTATTTCTGACATTTGAATTATTCTTCCATATAGCTTTGCATTTTCAATCCACACTTCTGGATTAATACTCCCATTTGCAACCCTAAATTCAACTGTGTTTTTTCCATTATTTATATTTAAAATATTTACTGCTGCTGCTCTTCCCATATCTTGATTTTGCACTTCTTGCAATGCAGCAACAAATTCATCTAAGCTTTGTTCACTATCTAAACTAATTGTTCCGCGCTCTATAGCATCACTTATGGCCTTAGAAACTGGTTTTGCATGTTTACCGAACTTCTCTTCTAGGAGCTGTACCTGCTTCGTTGCTTATTAAATACATAATTTTTTCTGTATTTCCCCAAATTTCATACAAATTAGCAAACGCTTCCTTAGATGTTAAATAATCTGAACCAACGTGAATATGTGCTCCACATCTTTCAGATATTTCTTGATCTTTTAGCATTCCGCACATCATATATACATCTTCTATATCTTCTTCGCAATCTGTTAATATTGGAGAAATTGCTTCAACACCAAAATCTATTAAACTGCTATCTTGTGATAACATCCAAACTCTTTCAGGATTTTCTCCGGCTCCTTAAAACTGTTCCACATTCCATGTCTACATCCATACTTCCAGACATTTTTTCGTTTATTTTTATTCCATTGCGTTTTCCAATTTCAATTATCTCATGACTATTTTCTCCTTCTGTTTCAATTTCCATTCCAAGCGTTATACTTTTATCTAAACCAATTTCAGAATATTTCTTTTGTTGTGGTAAAAAATACTGTTTAGCACCTTCTCTTGATAAAGTTATTCTAGCCATCATTTTTTTAGAATCACTTAGTGTTTTAATCCCTTCAATTTTTGCTTCATCACTTTTTAAATAAGTAGTAATAGCCTTAAATCTTAAATCTTCATTTTTTATTTCTTTTAATGCATTTACCATAACATCTTCTTTAAAAAATCTTATTATTTTAAGTTGTCTAAAAGTATATTTTAAAAATGGAATCTTATCTTTATCATTTTGTAAATTCATAGCAATATCTTCAATATCATTTGAAGACAGCTGTTTTATATGATCTTCTATATCAGCAAATTTTAAAGTACCACTATTTAATCCTTCAATTATTTCATTTACACTTAAACTATCCATTAAATTTTTCCCCTAAGTATTTTTTTAGAATTTCATTTGAAAAATTATTAATTATAATGTAATTATCTTCTACCCAATCTTTTTCCATATATTTACTAAATACATTTGCGTCAGTTTTTTCTAATAAAACTAATTTATTAAATTTAAGCATAGATAAAATATATGTATATTCATCATAAACAATAAATGCATTTTCTTTATAATCTTCTGGCAAATTGTTTAATTTAATAATGTCAATATCGCTTATTAAAGCATTTGCTGCTGTTTTTCTTTCTAAAGCATTATTTCTTTCTTCTTCAGACAAATTAAAATAATCTTTATCTATAAATACTTTTACTAATTCCTCTAAATTGTCAAATTGATATTTTGCTTTACCTTCAATAACAATCAAATTTTTCATTTTACACATCTTTCTTTTATTATATTTTATCACTACAATTATAGCATCTTTTTTTTAAAAATATGTTATGTAACAAAATTGTTATATAAAATTCTTAAAATTGTAACAAAGAAAATATATTTTTTTCTTTTTCCTGCTAACACTCTTACTAATATTTTACATCCTGAAAAAGAGCTTATAGAAATTTTTTGTAATTTGATTAGACATTTTGTGTTTTGGGCAAAAAAATAATATCAAGACAATTTTTGAAAGTCTTGATATTACTCTGGTGCGGATGAAGGGACTTGAACCCCCACGTCGTTGACACTGGTTCCTAAGACGTTAGGTACTTTTATCTTTTATTATCATTTATTGTTTTTTAAATGTTTTTATTACTGCTGTAATTGTTTGGGTTGTATAGCTTAAGCTAATATAAACGTTGAAATTTAAAGCAATACTTAATAATTAAATTTTAATCAATTTTTTACTTTTGGTTAGACGTTGGTTAGACATTTTATAAAAGTTCACTATTAATAATTTTATATTTTAATATTCTTTTTAAAATAATTCGAAAAAATGTTCGTTTTTGTATTGATTTTTATTTCATACTATGTTATATTACCAAATATAGGAAATGATGATTTAATCAGATGTGGTTTTGCCACCAATTTTACGATTCTTCGTAGGAAGGGTGGTGATGTTTATGGTTAAAGTGATACTATTTTATATAATATCCTTAATGTTTTCTTTAACATTAAACGTTGCCTTGACAGCAGTTCTGTACATGAACTGGGTTCAAAAGCAACTACATAAATAATAAAAACTCACATCTGTACTTTGCAAGGTAGATGTGAGTTTACACAATTTATCCGGCAAAACCACGTTTGTGGAATTGTCATTCCCTATATTTATTATACTAAAATAATGTTTTAAAATCAATATTATTCACTAAATTCTTATATAAAATTGTATTATACGTTAAATTGTAAATTATTGTTCTAGTCATAAATTTCAATGGTTTTTAATATATATTCTCCTAAATAATTATTATTAAGTGATTCATTATATAAAGTTGCAAAACTACACTCTATTTCTTTTCCTTTATATTCAAAAAAGAAATCAAAATAACTAGCTATTAAATCTTCTGTACCTCTTGTTTTTGTATTATACTCAATAACTCCAATGTTTTTATTGTCAATTTTTTCTACATATGCTTT
>JAZSCD010000006.1:0-6558 GCA_045602745.1 Clostridia bacterium
CTTCAGACTTTTTATTACATATTAAAGTTTTATCTATTACACTTTGCATAGCACTTGAGTCACGTGAAAATCCACCATTTCTCCAATACCATTCTTCCATATGAACATAGTCAATAATAGGTGTTTCAGGATGTTTTGCTTTTAAATAAGGTAATATTGAATATCCATATCTTTGCACAATGGATTTTAGATACATTGTTCCAACAGCTTTTATAGGAATAGTAATACTGTTAAGTGTATTAAGTAGTATTAATAGTAAAATAATAAAGAAATTAGTGGAAAATACTATTTGTTTGTTTATATCAATGTGTTTTATAATGTTCTTTATTATATAGAATAAAAGGAGGATAAAACTTGGATAAGCTAGTTTTAATAGATGGAAATAGTATAATTAATAGAGCATTTTATGGAATAATGGGAAATAAAATGTTAATGACAGAAGAACGGAACATATACAAATGCAGTATATGGATTTTTAAGTATTTTATTTAAAATTTTAGATGATATTGATCCACAATATTTAGCTGTAGCTTTTGATTTAAAGGCACCTACTAAAAGACATGAAATGTATGATAAATATAAAGCTAATAGAAAAGGAATGCCAGATGAGCTAGCTTCTCAAATGCCAATACTAAAAGAAGTATTAAAAGCAATGAATATTTGTATCATCGAAAAAGAAGGTTATGAAGCAGATGATATTTTAGGAACACTTGCAAAATGGGGACAAAAAGAGAACCTAGATGTAACTGTATTAACAGGAGATAGAGATAGTTTTCAATTAATTGATACAAACATAAAAGTAAGAATTCCTAGAACAAAAATGGGGAAAACAGAAACAGAGGATTACACAGTAGAAAAAATTAATGAAGAATATGGGTTAAAACCATTAGATTTAATAGAAGTAAAAGGTCTTATGGGAGATACATCTGACAATATTCCAGGTGTTCCTGGAGTAGGTGAAAAAACGGCACTTAATTTAATTAAAGAATTTAAAAATATAGATGGTGTATACGAAAATATAGATAAGCAAAAGGGAAAATTAAAAGAAAGATTAGAAGAAAATAAAGAATTAGCTTATTTATCAAGAACACTTGGAACTATAGATATAAATGCACCAATAGAAAAAGATTTTAATTTATTAAAAAAAGAAGAATGGAATAATGAAGAAGTATTAGCAATATTTAAAAAGCTAAAATTCAACAGATTTATAGACCGCTTCAATTTGCAAAACACTGTAGGGGTAGATAGCTACATCGACCCGCAATGTAATAATAAAATCGAATATCAAAAAAACATAAATATAGAAACAATACAAAAACTAAAAGAAGAAATATTAGCAAACAAAATAATGTATTATTATTTAGACGAAAAAGACTTTATAATTTATTCTGAGAAAGATAATATAAATTATTATATAAATAATGTAATAGATTTTAAAGAAATATTAGAAAACGAAAATATATTAAAATGTAGTTATAAGCAAAAAGAAAACTATATAATATTATGGGAAAACAATATTAATGCAAAAAACTTAATGTTTGATGTAAGTTTAGCTGGATATATTCTAAATTCTAATATAAATAAATATACTATTGAATATTTAGCAAATGAGTATTTAGAATTTGATATTGATGCTTATTTAGAAAATATGGGACTAGCTAGTAAAAAGAGTGAACAAATAAATTTGTTTGAAGAAGTAAAGGAAATACAAGTAGAAAAAACATATATATATCCATATATAATATTTAAATTGTATAATATTTTAACAGAAAAAATGAAACAAAATAATAATCTTGAGTTATTTAGAGATATTGAAATGCCACTTGTTGAAGTTTTAGCAAGCATGCAATATGAAGGAATTTATATAGATAAACAAGAGCTTATAGAATTTGGAAAAGAGCTTCAAGAAAAAATAAATATTTTAACTACAGAAATATATAAATTAACAGGAGAAGAATTTAATATAAATTCTACAAAGCAATTGGGAGAAATATTATTTGAAAAACTAGAATTAACAGCAAAGAAAAAAACAAAAACAGGATACTCAACAGATGTAGATGTTTTAGAAAAAATTAAAAATGAACATCCAGTAATTGAAAAAATATTAGAATATAGACAAATTCAAAAATTAAATTCTACTTATGTAGAAGGAGTAATTCCATATATAGATGAAACAAGTAGAATTCATTCTAAATTTCATCAAACAGTTACAACAACAGGAAGAATTAGCTCAACAGATCCAAATCTTCAAAACATACCTACTAGAATGGAACTAGGTAAAAAGCTTAGAAAAGTATTTAAACCAAAAGATGGTTGCATTTTTATAGATGCAGATTATTCTCAAATAGAACTTAGAGTTTTAGCTCATATTTCAGAAGATGAAAATATGATACAAGCTTTTAATAATAATGAAGATATTCATGCTCAAGCCGCTTCTAAAGTTTTTAACATATCGATAGAAGAAGTTACAAAAGAACAAAGGTCAAATGCAAAAGCAGTTAATTTTGGGATAGTTTATGGTATTAGTGATTTTGGACTTGGAGAACAACTAGGAATTTCAAGAAAAAAAGCAAAAGAGTATATAGAGCAATACTTGGATAAGTATAATGGCATAAAAGAATTTATGACAAATATTGTAGAACAAACAAAAGAAAAAGGATATGTAGAAACACTTTATCATAGAAGAAGATATGTTCCAGAATTAAAGTCAAACAACTATATGGTAAGACAATTTGGAGGAAGAGTAGCAATGAATACTCCAATACAAGGAACTGCAGCAGATATTATGAAGATTGCAATGATAAATGTATATAACAAATTAAAAGAAAATAATTTAAAATCTAAAATAATTGTACAAGTACATGATGAATTATTAATAGAAACAAATAAAAAAGAAATAGAACAGGTTAAAGAAATTTTAAAAACAGAAATGGAGAATGTAATAAAACTAAAAGTACCTTTACTTGCAGAAATAGAAGAAGGAAATAGTTGGTATGAGGCTAAATAAAAAATATAAATTATGGAGAAAAACTAAAATTATGAATGAACTATTAAAATATATAAAAATAAAAAATAATGAATTTAAATTTGATTTAGAAGACATAATTGAAATTGCTGCAACACCAAAAAAAGAAAGAGTTTTTTATTTATTAAATAAATTAGTTGGAAATCATTTAGAAGTAAAACCAAACAAAATAAAGGCAGTAGGACATATTTTAGCTAATCTTGTCTATAAAGTAGAAATAGATACTAATATTTTGGCAGAATATATAAAAGGTAATTTAAACAATGATGAGGTAATAGAGAGGGAATTAAACAAATATATAGAACCTCAAGAAAAAGTTTTTGTATTAGGTTTAGCAAAAAGTGCAACTGCAATTGGAATGGCTACAGCAGAAGCTATAAAAGATTCTTATTATTTATCAACAGTAAGAGAAACACCTATTGATATGGAATTTCTATTTGATTTTGAAGAAAGCCATACTTTGTTAACAACACACAGATGTTATTTAAAAGATGTATCTAAATTAGAAAATGCTAATCATATTATTATTGTAGAAGATGAAATTACAACAGGAAACACAATGATAAATTTAATTAATAAAATATCAAAATTTTCTAATGCAAAAAAAATTAGCATAGTTACTATACTAAATTTTAGTAATAACAAATTTACAAAAAGATTAAAAAAAGTTGCAAACAAACTAAATATTGAAATAGAAGTGCATGAAATACTAAAAGGAAAATTGAAGTATGAAAAACTTAATAAAAAAACTATTGAACTAATAGAAAATGATTTTAATAATATGGATGAAATAACAGAAACAACTTCAATAAAAAGCATAGATAAATATAATAAAATAGTTATAAAATCAAATAATAATGAAGAACAAGAAATAATGGAAAAATCAGGGTGTTTTGGGGTTTCATTTGAAGAAATACAAGAAATAGAAATAAAAGCAAAAGAAGTTGCTGAAATTATTAATAATAACTACAAAAAAGTATTAGTTATATCTTATGGAGAAAATATGTATGTTCCATCAAGGATTGCTAATTATATTAATAAAAATGCAGATTTTAAATGTATTACAAGAAATAAAATACTTACTAATAATAAACAAGGCTATCCAATAGAACAATGTACATTTTTTAATATTGATAGAATAGAGTATTATTTATATAATAAAAACAAAATAGAAAAAGAATATGATAAAGTTTATTTTATAGTAGATACAGATATTAATGTAAAATTAACAAATAATACAGAGATAATAAAAATATAAAAACAAACATTGTTATATTAAATAATATATTATATAATAATAAAAAATAAGGGGGAAAAACAAATGTCAATATTAATAACAGGTGGAGCAGGATATATAGGAAGCCATACGGTAGTAGAATTATTAGAAAAAAATGAAGACTTAGTTATAGTAGATAATTTTGTAAATAGTAAACCAGAGGCATTAGACAGAATAAAAAAAATAACAAGTAAAGATTTTAAATTTTACGAAGTAGATTTATTAGATGAAGAAAATTTAAGTAAAGTTTTTAAAGAAAATGATATAGAGTCTGTAATACATTTTGCAGGATTAAAAGCAGTTGGAGAATCTGTTGCAAAACCAATAGAATATTATCACAATAATATAACAGGAACATTAGTATTATTAAAATTAATGAAAAAATATAATTGCAAAAAAATAGTATTTAGTTCATCAGCAACAGTATATGGAGATCCTGAAATTATTCCTATAACAGAGGGTTGTAAGACAGGAGGAACAACTAATCCTTATGGAACATCAAAATTGTTTATAGAGAGAATTCTTCAAGATACGAGTGTTGCAGATAATGAATTTAGTGTAGCTTTACTTAGATATTTTAATCCAATAGGAGCTCATTCTAGTGGCTTAATAGGAGAAGATCCAAATGATATACCAAACAATTTAATGCCATATATAACGGGGGTAGCATCTGGAAAATTAGAGATATTAAGTGTATTTGGAAAAGATTATCCAACAAAAGATGGAACAGGAGTAAGGGATTATATACATGTGGTAGACTTAGCAAAAGGACATTTAAAAGCATTAGATAAAATAAGAAAAGAAGCGGGTGTGCAAATATATAATTTAGGAACAGGAAATGGATATTCTGTATTAGATTTAGTTGAAACATTTGAAAAAGTAAATAATATAGAAGTTAAACGTAAAATTGCACCAAGAAGACCTGGAGATATAGCAGTATGTTTTGCAGATCCTAGCAAAGCAAAAAAAGAACTAGGATGGGTTGCAGAAAAAGGAATAGAAGACATGTGTAAAGACGCATGGAACTTTATAATATCAAATAAATAATTTTCTTTTTTCGGACGGACGCATTTTAGAAAAAGTCTAAAATGAGTCCGTCTGAAAAAAGAAAAAAAGAACGATTCTAGGGACTGTCCTGAATCGTAGGAGGAGAAAACTATGAAAAAACTAAAAGAAATATTAAATCACATATTTATAGACGGATTAACAGGAATGGCATGGGGACTTTTTTCTACTTTAATAATTGGACTTATTTTAACACAAATAGGAGGATTTATTCCAAATAGAATAGGAGAAATAATTGTTATAATAGGAAAAGTAGCATCTGCTTTAACAGGCGCAGGAATAGGAATAGGTGTTGCAAGTAAATTTAAATCTAGTACATATGTTACAGTATCTGCAGCAATTGCAGGTATGATTGGTGCATTTGCAACAAAAATATTAGCAGGAGAAGTATTTACACAAACGGGAGCAATTATATTTGTTGGACCAGGAGAACCATTAGGAGCATTTATAGCAGCATTAGTGGGAATAGAAATAGGTAAGTTAATACCAGGTAAAACAAAAGTAGATATAATTTTAGTACCTCTAGCAACTATTCTTTCAGGAGCATTAGTTGGATTATTAATAGGACCTCCAATTTCAGGATTTATGACAGCTTTGGGTTCATTAATTAACTGGTCAGTTGAAAGACAACCAATTATAATGGGAATATTAGTATCAGTAATAATGGGTATGATTTTAACACTTCCAATAAGTTCAGCAGCAATAGCTATAATTTTAAACTTAAGTGGACTTGCAGCAGGTGCTGCAACAGTAGGATGCTGTGCAAATATGATAGGATTTGCAGTGGCAAGTTTTAAAGAAAACAAATTTGGAGGATTAATATCACAAGGTTTAGGAACATCAATGCTTCAAGTACCAAATATAATGAAAAAACCAGTTATTTGGCTCCCTGCAATAATAGCAAGTGCAATACTTGGACCTTTAGCTACAACAGTATTTAATATGACAAACAATGCATCAGGAGCAGGAATGGGAACAGCAGGTTTAGTTGGACAATTTATGACATGGGAAACTATGAGTAGTACAGAACTATATTTTGTTTTAATAATTAAAATATTATTATTGCATTTCATTTTACCAGGATTAATTGCATGGATAACATCATACATATTAAGAAAGAAAAATATAATAAAAGATGGAGATATGAAATTGCAATCAGAAAATTAATAGAATAAAATAAGAGGTCAAAGAG
>JAZSCD010000007.1:0-5917 GCA_045602745.1 Clostridia bacterium
ACATTTCCTGTTAAATTCTATGTTAAATTATTGCAATATATACCAATTCGTGATAATATTAATAAATCAAAAACTGTTGATAAATTTAAATACTGACATCAGTAATTCACACGGGGGACATAGCTCTCTTTAAAAAATTCACTTCGAAGATAGCTTTGTCCCCATACCTTAGATAGAAAGAAGGAATTTTTAATGGGATTATTTAGTAAAATATTTGGCTCATACAGCGAAAAAGAAGTAAAAAGAGTAATGCCAATAGTAGAAAAAATAAATGAATTAGAAGAAAGTATATCTAAACTTTCAGACGAAGAATTAAGAAATAAAACAAATGAATTTAAACAAAGACTAGAAAAAGAAGAAACTTTAGATGATATACTTCCAGAAAGTTTTGCAGTAGTTAGAGAGGCTTCGAAAAGAGTATTAGGAATGAGACATTTTGATGTTCAATTAATAGGTGGAATTATTCTTCACCAAGGAAGAATATCAGAAATGAAAACAGGAGAAGGAAAAACTTTAGTTGCAACTCTTCCTGTATATTTAAATGCTTTAACTGGAAAAGGTGTTCATGTTGTAACTGTAAACGATTACTTAGCAAAAAGAGATAGCGAATGGATGGGAAAATTATATAAATTTTTAGGTCTATCAGTTGGTCTTGTAATTGCAGGTATGGATAGCAACCAAAAGAAACAAGCATACAATAGTGATATTACATATGGTACTAATAATGAATATGGATTTGATTATTTAAGAGATAATATGGTTATATACAAAAATCAAATGGTACAAAGGGAATTAAATTATGCAATAGTTGATGAGATAGATAGTATTTTAATTGATGAAGCACGTACACCACTCATTATTTCTGGAACTGCTGAAGAATCTTCTATACTTTACAAACAAGCAAATGATTTTGTAAAAAGATTAAAACCAAAGGTTTTAGTAGAAGAAGATGCTAAAAATATAGAACAAGCAGAAGATAACGAAAACTACGATTACATAGTAGATTTAAAAGCAAAATCTTCATCATTAACACAAAAAGGTATAAAAAAAGCTGAAGAATTTTTTAGATTAGAAAACTTAAATGATATAGATAATTCAGATATAGTTCATCATATTAATCAAGCTTTACACGCTCATGGAAATATGAAAAGAGATATAGATTATATTGTAAAAGATGGAGAAGTGCTAATAGTTGATGAATTTACAGGAAGAATTATGTATGGTAGAAGATACAGCAATGGTCTTCACCAAGCAATAGAAGCTAAAGAAAATGTAAAAATAGCAAATGAATCTAAAACACTTGCTACAATTACTTTCCAAAACTATTTTAGAATGTACAATAAACTTGCAGGTATGACAGGTACAGCTATGACAGAAGAAAGTGAATTTAGAGAAATATATAACCTAGATGTAATTAGTATACCTACAAATAAGCCAATGGTAAGAATTGATAATAATGATATTATATACAAAAACGAAAACGCTAAATTTAGAGCAGTAGTAGAAGATATCAAAGAAAGCTATAAAAAAGGTCAACCAGTTCTTGTTGGTACTGTATCAATAGAAAAATCAGAGAAATTAAGCAGTATTTTAAAAAGAGAAGGTATAAAACACGAAGTATTAAATGCTAAATATCACGAGAAAGAAGCTCAAATTATAGCACAAGCAGGTAAATATGGAGCAGTAACAATTGCTACAAATATGGCTGGTCGTGGTACAGATATTATGCTTGGAGGAAACACAGAGTTTTTAGCAAAACAAGAAATGAAAAAACATGGATATAGTGATGAATTAGTAGAAGAAGCAACTGCACACAATGAAACAGATGATGAACAGATATTAAATGCTAGAAAAACTTTTGCTGAATATGAAGAAAGATTTAGTAAAGAAATAAAAGAAGAAAAAGAAAAAGTAATTGCAGCAGGTGGTTTAAAAATAATTGGTACAGAAAGACACGAATCTAGAAGAATAGATAATCAGCTTCGTGGACGTAGCGGTCGTCAAGGAGATCATGGAGAATCTAGATTTTACATAGGTCTTGATGATGACCTAATGAAAATATTTGGTGGAGATATGGTAACATCTGTATATAACACTCTTGGAGCAGATGAAAATATGCCATTGCAAATGGGAATACTTTCTAGAGCTGTAGAAAGTGCACAAAGAAAAGTAGAAGGAAAACACTTTAGCATACGTAAACATGTTCTTCAATATGATGATGTTATGAATACTCAAAGAGAAATTATATACAAACAAAGAAGACAAGTTTTAGATGGTGAAAATATACATGATAGTATATTACATATGATAGAAAGCGTGTCTGAAGAAATTGTTTCAAACTACATCTCAGACGAAGGATTTAACAAAGAAGGATTACTTCAAGAATCTAAAACAATATTTGGAATTACATCTTTAGAAAGCTTAAATTCTAAAAATATAGATGAGCCAAAAATTATAGAAGAATTAAAACAAAAAGCATTTGAAAGCTACGATAAAAAAGCTGAAGAAATAGGAGCAGAACAATTAGCAGAACTTGAAAGAGTAGTAATGCTTAAAGTAGTTGACCAAAAATGGATGGATCATATAGATGCAATGGATGAACTAAAAAACGGAATTGGTCTTAGAGCTTATGGTCAAAAAGATCCTGTAGTTCAATATAGAATTGAAGGTTTTGACATGTTTGACGAAATGGTAAACTCAATAAAACAAGATGTTGTTAAAATTTTATTAAATATAAATAGAGCACAAAACTTAGAAAGAAAACAAACAGTAAAAATTACAAAACAAGGACTTCAAGAAACTGCAGAAGGTCTTAGAAAAGATATGCCAAAAGAAAGTAAAGAAGTGACTCATACGCCAGTAGTAAATAGCGCACCAAAAGTAGGAAGAAATGACCCTTGTAGCTGCCGGAAGTGGAAAAAAATATAAAAATTGTTGTGGGAGAAATCAATAATAAATGTATATTACAATGTAGGGGCAGGGTTCCATCCCTGCCCGCAAAATAAAAAGACATAATTTTTATCGGGTCGGGGTGGAACCCGACCCCTACACGAAACCTTACTAAAATATAGGAGGAATTGCAATATGAAAAAAGCTTTTATGTCATTAAAATTTCACGATGGATGTGAAGATAAGAAAAAGATAGATGATATTACAAAAGCTCTATTAGATGCAGATATAGAAAATGTTGTTATGGCTAGAGATGTAGAAAAATATGGCGAAGCCACTCTACCACAAGGAACAAAATTAATGAATGATTATGCATTTCCTGCAATGAAAAATTGTGATATGCTAATTGTTGAATTTTCAGAAAAAGGAGTGGGCCTTGGTATAGGAGCTGGATATGCATTTGCAATAGGTTTACCTATATATGTTATTGCAAAAACAGGAAGCGATATTTCATTAACAATGAGTAATTTAGCTAAAGAAATTATTTTTTACAATACGCCTAAAGAATTAACAAGTAAATTTGAAGAAATTGTAAAAAGAGATTTTAAATAAAATATAAGGAGTTAAAAATGAAAATTTATATTTTAAGACATGGTCAAACAGAATGGAACAAAGAAAATAGAGTTGCATATAATAAAGAATTACTATTAAATGAAACAGGATTAAAACAAGCAGAGTCTGCCAGAGAACAATTAGAAAATATAGACTACGATTTAGTTATATCATCACCATTTATAAGGGCTAAAACAACTGCTGAAATAGCCAATAATGGAAGAAAAGAAATTATAATAGATGAAAGATTAAGTGAAAGAAATATTGGAATTATAGATGGAGAACCTTTAGAAAATGTAAATCTTACAGACATTTTTAATTACTATAAAAATATAGAAATAGAAGGCGCAGAAAATATGCAAGATTTTTGCAAAAGAGTATGGAGCTTCTTAGATGAATTAAAAGAAAAATACCCAGACAAAACAATACTACTTGCAACTCACAACATTGTAATAAGAGCAATAAAAGCATATGTTTTAGGAATCCCTGAAGATGGAAATCTAAGACAGTATGGAGTAGATAATTGTAAAATAGAAGAATATTTATTATAAATCAAATAGGAGGAATCAATATGTCATTTTATTTAGCGCAAGTATGTGGAATAATTGTATTTATACTAACAGTAATATCTGTACATTTTAAAACTAAAGAAAAAATTGTAATGTGTTTTGTTTTTGCAAATATAGTAGTTGCAATACAATACTTTTTACTAAATGCCATTACAGGAGCTGTTGTATCTGTATTAAATGCAATAAGATGTTTAGTGTTTTATTACTTTAAGAAAAAAGATAAAAAGCCATCTTTAATAGTATTATTAATATTTGAAATAATAGCAATAGTTTCCGGTATTTTTAGTTGGCAAAATATGTGGAGTATTATCCCAATAATTGTTACAGTTATTTACACATACGGATTATGGCAAGACAATGTAAATGTAATAAGAATAACTGCAGGACTTGCAGGATTTGGATGGGCAATTTATAATATCATTGTTATGGCATACGTTGGAGCAATACAAGAAATTTCACAATTAATTTCATCAATAATTGCATTAATTAGAACAAGAAAAGATAGTAATAAAGCAGGTGAAATAAATGAGTAAAAAAGTAATTATAATATCTTCAACACCAAGAAAAAATGGTAATTCACAAATACTATGTGAAGCATTTAAAAAAGGAACAGAAGAAGCTGGTAATGAAGTAGAATTAATTAGTTTAAGAGAAAATAAAATTAACTATTGCATTGCTTGCTATGGTTGTAGTAAAACTGGAAGATGTGTTCAAAAAGATGGAATGAATGAAATATTAGATAAAATTATAGAATCAGATGTTTTAGTTTTAGCAACACCAATATATATGTATGATGTTTGTGGACAACTAAAAACTTTTATAGATAGAATTTTTCCAAAATATTCTGAAATAAAAGATAAAGATTTATACTTTATAGCTACTTGTGCAGAAGAAGAAAAAGAAGTAATATCAGGTGCAGTTGAAACAATAAATGGATTACTAGAATGCATAGATAATGTAGAATTAAAAGGTGTTATTTATGGAACTGGACTAGATAAAGCTGGAGAGGCGTTAAATTCAAAAGCATACAATGAAGCATATGAGTTTGGGAAGAATATATAATATGTAGTGAAAAGTGAAAATGTAGGGGCGGACGGCCCTGTCCGCCCGTGAATAGTACAAAATTCGCTTCACGAATTTTGAAAGAGGTGAACAATTAGTGATAGAACTAGAAGAAAATAAACGAAAAATTTTACAGATAAAATCTAAATTAGAAAGTATAGGTGATTCACTTTGACATTGCTAATTTAGAAAAAGAATTAAATAGTCTGCAAGAAACAGTTGCAGCACCTGATTTTTGGGAAAATCCAGAAAAAACTACACCTATTTTAGCAAAAGTTAAAGAAATTCAAAATAAATTAGATAAATATAATAAAATAAATTCAGAACTTTTAAATTTAGAAAGTTTAAATGACTTATTACTTATTGAATATGAACAAGATTTATCAGAAGAACTTATAAAAAATACAAATACCTTAGAAAAAGAAATTGATAAATTAGAAATACAAACACTTCTATCTGGAAAATATGATAAAAATAATGCTATTCTTACACTTCATCCAGGAGCAGGAGGCACAGAGTCTCAAGACTGGGCAGAAATGCTATATAGAATGTATTCTAAATGGGCGGCAAGTAATGGATATAAACTTAAAGAATTAGACTATTTAGAAGGTGACGAAGCAGGAATTAAAAGCGTAACATTTTCTATTACTGGAGAGAATTCTTATGGATATTTAAAAGGAGAAATGGGAGTACATAGATTAGTTAGAATTTCACCATTTGATAGTGGTGGAAGAAGGCATACGTCATTTGCTTCTTTAGAAGTATTACCAGAAATAACAGAAGAT
>JAZSCD010000008.1:0-2481 GCA_045602745.1 Clostridia bacterium
CCTTCAACACAACATTTGATAACATTTTCTTTTAATTGTTCTTGTTTATTCATTAAATATCTCATCTCCTTATGTTTCCCAGAGGGTATCATTTTCATGAGATATTTTCATAGGGTAATATTATCACAGATTAATTACAAAGACTATATGTAAAAGTTGCAAAAATTATGTAAATATGTTATACTATATTCGCAACGCTAGTAGGCTAAGTGTTAAATCCTTAATTATTTGATTTGCATAGAGATTAAATAAGACAAAATTAAAATAGGAAAGGTTGGATAAAAAATGAGTTATCCGTATACAAAAGAAGGCATTGCGCAGTGCTTAAAGGAAACTTGTAATACAGAATCACCAGTCATTCCCGAAAGTTTTGACTATATAAGCTCAGAAGGCGTTAAGGGAGGAATGGCCAAAGCTGAATATGAATTTAAAACAGAAGATGAAACGAAGTATAGAATGGTTATTACAGGACCGGATACATCAAAATCGTGGCTTTTTGGCAGGCAACAGATATATACGCATATAAAATATATTGAAAAAGCATAATAAAAAATAAAACGAGAATAACTATGCCTCTTATTCTCGTTTTACTTTTTTCTTGATTTCTTAAACATAAAGTGTTATCATATTTATGTTAAAAGTAGTAATTTTGAAAGGAATAATAGATGTTAGAACTAAAAAATATAAGTTTTACAAGAGATAATAAAAAAATATTGGATGATATAAATTTAAAATTAGATGATGATAAATTTGTAGTAATAACAGGACCAAATGGCTCACGGTAAATCTACACTTGCTAAAATCATAATGGGAATTCAAAATCAAGATAAAGGACAAGTTATATTAGACGGAAAAGATATTTCTAAAAAATCTATAGATAAAAGAGCAAAAAGTGGGATAGGATTTGCTTTCCAACAACCTGTTAAATTTAAAGGAATTACAGTTTATGATTTATTAAAATTATCAGCAGAAAAAGAAATAAATAGAAAAGAAGCATGTGACATACTTTCAAAAGTAGGGTTATGTGCAAAAGACTATGTTGATAGAGAAGTTAATAGTTCATTATCAGGTGGAGAATTAAAAAGAATAGAAATTGCAACAGTTGCTGTAAGAAATGCAAAACTTACAATTTTTGATGAGCCAGAAGCAGGAATTGATATTTGGAGCTTTAACAATTTAATAAAAGTATTTGAAAACATGAGAAAAGTAGTTAAAGGAACAATACTTATAATTTCTCACCAAGAAAGAATTTTGAATATAGCAGATGAAATAATATTGCTAAATAACGGAAAAATAGAAAAAATGGGCAAAAAAGAAGAAGTTATGGGGGCTATATTAAAACAAGAAACAGCAGGATTTTGCGCTAAGTTAGGAGGAGAAAGCGATGAATAATATCGAGTTAGAATTATTAAAACAAATAGCAGATATTAATGAAACTCCTAATGGTGCATATAATATTAGAAAAAATGGACAAGGTATAGAAAGAAAAGTTACAGAAAACGTAAATATAGTAACAAAAGAAGATAAACAAGGAATAGATGTTTTTGTAAAAGAAAACACTAAATATGAATTTATACATATTCCAGTTATAATAACAGAAAGTGGTTTAAATGATGTTGTATATAATGATTTCTATATTGGTAAAAATGCAGATGTAGTAATAATTGCAGGATGTGGAATTCATAATGACCATCATAAAGATTCACAGCATGATGGAATACATAGATTCTTTTTAAGTGAAGGAGCAAAAGTAAAATATATTGAAAAACATTATGGAGAAGGAAAAGGAACAGGAAAAAGAATTCTTAACCCAGTAACAGAAGTAACCTTAAAAAAAGGAAGCTATTTAGAAATGGAATCTGTTCAAATTAAAGGAGTAGATTCTACAATAAGAGTAACAAAAGGAATATTAGAAGAAAATAGTAATTTAATTGTTTCAGAAAAAATAATGACACATGGAAACCAATTTGCAAAAACAGAATTTGAAGTTGAATTAAATGGAGAAAATGCAAGTACACATGTTACATCAAGATCTGTAGCAGTAGATAAATCAGTTCAAGAATTTAAATCAAAAATAACAGGAAATACAAAGTGTTTTGGACACGTAGAATGTGATGCAATTATAAAAGACAAAGCAAAAGTAATTGCAATTCCAGAAATAGTAGCAAATAATGTAGAAGCAAACTTAATACATGAAGCGGCAATAGGAAAAATAGCAGGAGAACAATTAACAAAATTAATGACATTAGGATTAAGCGAAAAAGAAGCAGAAGAGCAAATAATAAAAGGATTTCTTAAATAAAATATGTAGGGGTCGCTGCCCACAGCGACCCGCATTACATACATTGGGGTGTCGCCAAGCGGTAAGGCATCGGACTCTGACTCCGACATTTCGTAGGTTCGAATCCTACCACCCCAGCCAATAACGAATCTGTTCGAACTACAGATACAAAAATCAATCAGTAAAATGGTTGATTTTTT
>JAZSCD010000009.1:0-5797 GCA_045602745.1 Clostridia bacterium
ATTTAAAAAAATGTATTAAAATTCATGATGGAGTACACGATAAAACACTATTAAATTTAATAGAAAAAAAAGAAGAAAAAGAAGAAAAAGAATGGAAAAATATGAATGAGGCACAGAAAACTGCACACAATATCTTAAAAAGTATGTATAGGGATTATTATCGTGCTTATAAAGAATTATTAGAGGAGTAGTTATGGAAGTTGAAAAAATAGAAGATGGAGATAATATTGTATTGAAAGTAACACGAGAAGTATTTCATCAGGTTGCAAAACATGATGAAGAAGAAGTAAAAATGGCAATGGTAGATTATGCAAAAAAGAATAATACTGAATTAAGATTACTAGATGAAGACGAAGTTAAAATTATAATTGATTTGGGTTGTAAAGAGTATTTAAAAGGACACAATAGTGGGTATATCAGTAAAGATAAAATAAGAGATTTACAAATACAAAGAGAATTTGAATTACAACAAATGTATGCAGATTTTGAATTTGATATTGAATGGAAAGTATATGAAAAATTATTAAAGGAGTAGTTATGCGAAAAAAATATTTATATATTATAAGTTGTATTATTTTAATATTATTTTTTATAAGTAGTCATTTAACACTTACAATAATTGAATATGTTGACGAAAAAGAAATTGAAATAACAATTCAAGATAAATATATTAAAGGGAATAATGGTAGAGAACAATATTTAATTGTTGATACAAATAATAATACTTATGTAATACACGATTTATTTTTTAAAGGAAAATTTAACAGTACAGACTTATATAATAAAATTAAAATAAATAAAACATATAAAGTTAAAACAAGTGGATTTAGATGGCAATTTATGTCAATGTATCCAAACATAAATGAATTAGTAGAGGAGTAGTTATGTTAAAAATTAAAGATGATGTTGGAATAGAAATATTAAGAGCGTATGGATTTACACCTAGATTTGATGAATATACAGGAGAAGTTAGAAGTTTCATTAAAGTAACAACAGATGTAGTAAACTTCGGAACAGAAATAAAACATGAAAAGATAGATAAAAGAATAAGAATTTTTAAAAGACCAAGAAAAGAATGGATAATAGATAAATATATGGATTATATTGATTTAGATACATTATATGACTTAATACAATCAGGGTTAGTAGAAAAAGTAAAGGAGTAGAAAATGGAAAAAGACGATAAAGAAACAATTACAAAATTCTTAAACGAATTATCGATTTTAACTAATAAATATGGAATTATAATAGGAGGCTGTGGTTGTTGTGGATCTCCATATTTAGAAAAAATCAATTTTGAAGATTTTAATGATAATGGCGAAAAATGGCATCAAGACTTAAACTATATTGAGGAGACTGGAAAATATATAGTTGAATAATTACAAAAATAAAATGTAGTGGCGGAATAGGTAGACGCTTTATGGCAGGAGAGAATTTAAAAGGGTACTGTCGGTTGAGTTTTGTAGTGAAACCAGGTCACACACCTTTATATAAAATATAAAGTGATCCAATTTAGAGAATTGGCTCATGTTAGGTGCAAATCCTAACCTACATTTTTATAAAAAAGGAGAGATAGATGTTTAATATTAAAAAGATTAAAGAGCTTAAAAAAGATATAAAAAAGTATCAAGATTTATATCAAATTCAAACTAAAGAGAATTTAAGTTTGTGTGACCAAAACATTAAATTAATTGAATGGGTGCAAGCAATATTAAAAGAATTTGGCACAACAACAGTAAGAGAATCTCATGTAACAATACCAGTAATAAGAAATGATGATATAGAAGATACAATAAGCTTATATCATGGTGATATTGATAAAAGATACTACAAATATGATTTTAAAACAACTTGTATAGAAATACCTAGTATAACTATTTATAAAAGAATTTATAATAAGGAGAGATAATGGCTATAATACATTGTAGCAATATTAAATGTAAATATTGCAATGATAAATATAAATGCACCAATAAAAAAGTAGAGTTAAATTTTGTGGTAATAAATACAATAAATCAAGGTGTTCAACAACTATTTAGATGTAAAAGTTTTGAGGAAAGTGACCTTTATAAACAAGCAAAGAAATTGATAATAGATGTATTTCATGGTGTATGGGAAAAAGAAAAGAAGAAATCAGAAGATAAGGAGAGATAAAAATGGGACAAAGATTAAATATAGAAATAGTTAAAGATAATAAAGTTTTAGCAAATAGTTACTATCATTGGAGTGGATTTTCAAATTCTGCAATAAATTTAGCAATAGAAATAATAGAAAATTATGAGTATATAAAAAAATACGAAGTAGAACCTTATATAAAAAATAAAGATTTGTTATTTGCGATTAGATTGCTAGAAAGAACTGGAGCAGGTGTAGATAGCATAGAATCAACACGAGATTTATTAGAAGATAAAACACAGAATTTAAAACTTCAATATTGTAAAGGGAGAAATGCAGGAATAATAAGCGTTACAGAACGAGGAATAGAAGATACAAGAAGCTGGGAAGAAGGTAGAGTTACGATTGATATAGCAAATAAGACAATAGATTTCGATGTAATATGGGAATATACACCTGAAGCCTTGAAAACTGATTATACCGAAGAAGAAATCAAAGAATTGAATATAGAAAACATAAATAGAAAATTTAAAAAAATACCTTTTGAAGACGTTTTTGAATTAAAAGCTTTCATTGATAAAGCGAATTATAAAAAACAGTTCTATTTTTATAATAAAAGAGATAACAAATATGTATTTTTAATTCAATAGAACAAATATTCAAAGAAAAAACGAACATATACCAAGAATAGATTAATGGAGGTGCAAATGACAAGTGCTGACCTAAAAAGATATAGAGGACTCAAAACTATATTTGAATATAAAAGAGGCAAAATAGAAGAACGAAGATGTAGAGCAGAGGACATAAAAGCAGTACAATTAGATGGACTTCCACATGGAAAGAACAAAGAAAATTACACACTAGAAGAATTTATGGACTATTGCGAAGCGGAAGATGTACAAGAATTAATGAAATTAAATAGAGTATTAAAGGACACAGAACAACAAATTCAAGAATTGACTGATAATAAATATATAGATATATTGCAAAAACACTATATAGAAGGAAAAACATTAAAGCAAACAGCAATAGAGATGAATAGAGATGAATCAAAGGTAAGATATTATAATGGTAAAGCTTTAAAAGAATATGATAAAATAGGCAATAAAAAAAATGAAAAATGGCAACAAAAAGCAACCAAAAGCAACACTAATATATGTTATAAGATATAATAGGGATTAATCAATTAAAGTGTTATTTCTATATAGCAAACCTAATTGAATCTGTAAAGAGGCGAAGAGCCTCTTTTTTTATTGAACTAACTATGCTAGATAAGTATTCGTTTAGTCTTCTTAATTGACGTAAAAAACAAAGTCTATTGTGATTCTAGCTAAGCAATAGGCTAATTTTATTAAGGAGCAGAGAAATGGTAATTGAAGCTAGTAATCTGATATATGTTAGCAATTTTAATGTAATAGGTGGACTAGAAACCTATGTATATGAGTTAGCAAAGAAATATCATCAATATGACATAGTAGTGGTATATAACTCAGGGCATATCAATCAGATAAATAGATTAAAGAAATATGTAAAAGTAATAAAGAATGAACCAGAAAATAGATATAAGGTTAAAAAGTGTTTTTTAAACTATGACCGCAATATATTACCACAGGTTGAAGCGGAAGAAGTAATTTTACTTATTCATGCAATGTATAAAACCCAAGGAATTATTCCTATTCAAGATGACAGAATTGATAAGGTATATGCCGTTTCAGAAGCAGCTGCCAAAGAATATTCTGAATTAACTGGGAAATATGTAAAAGTCGTTAGAAATCCATTAGCAATGGAAAAGGTTGAACCATCAATATTTTTAATTTCCGCCACAAGGTTAACGCAAGAAAAAGGCAAAGATAGAATGTTAAAGTTAGCCGAAGAAATGGATCTAGCTGGAATAAAATATACTTGGCTAATATTTACTAATGACACAATTCCAATAAATAACCCTAATGTTGTGTATATGAAACCAAGATTAGATATAAGACCATTTATGGCAGCTATAAAAGGTAGAGGTTATGGCGTACAATTAAGTGATTGTGAAGGCGATTGTTATTTCACAAGAGAATGTGAATCATTGGGTGTTCCTTTAATAGTAACGCCAATACCAAGTTTTAAGGAACAAGGATTAGTAGAAGGTAAAAATTGTTATTATATGCCTTTTAATATGAAAGACATTAATATAAATAGAATCCGAAATATACCAAGTTATGAAGGGTATACAAGAGATGACGAGTGGAAAGAAGTATTAGTGAAGAAAAAAAGTAAGTATAAGGGGGAACAAATAATGAAATTTACAGTAGAGGCAACAAACAAATATGAAGAATCAAATATATATGATTCAGAGTTAACAAAAGCAGCAAGAGAAAAAGATGAGAATGCAAAAGAAGTAATTCCAAAGAAAGGTTTTCAATGGGAAGTTTCAGAAGCAAGAAAGAATCTATTAGTAAGCAAAGGATTTGCGATAGTAGTAGAATCAAAGAAAGTAGATATAAAAGTTCATACAGAAGAAGCACCAATAAGTGAGATTGTAGAACAAGCAATCAAAAGACCAAAGAAAGAAACAGCAGTAAAGAAAACAAAAAAGAAAGCAAAATAAGATATGACATATAGAGATAATCCAGAAATAGCAAAGAAATATCATAGTGCTAGATGGAAAAGACTTCGTGAACTAAAGCTAAAAGAAGTAGGTGGATTATGTGAACGCTGCAAGAAAAAAGGAATAATGAATAGTGCATACATAATTCACCATAAAGAATATGTAACAGATAAGAACTATAAAGATGATAAAGTGTTCTTTAATTTAGAAAACCTTGAAGCGGTTTGTTTAGATTGTCATAACAAAGAACATTTTGAAGCGGAATGTGAATATGAATTTGACATTAACGGGAATGTAATTAAAAAGGAATAGTTATGGATTATATAATAATGTGTGGTGGAAATTACACACAATTTGAAACACCAAAACAATTAACAGTTATCAATGGAGAAAGATTAGTTGATAGAACAATAAGACTATTAAGAGAGAATGGAATTAAGGACATATATGTTTCTGCAACTAATCCTATATTTGATAGTGTTGATGTTCCAAGATTAGTTCATGATAACACAAGTCTAGTTTGGGACAATAATAAAGAAGTAAGTGGTTATTGGATTGACGCTTATTACCCAACGGAAAAGCCTTGTGTATATTTACACGGAGATGTGTATTATTCAGAAAATGCTATTAAGACAATAGTAAACTTAAAACCAACTATTAACACATTTATAGGAAACGCATTAGCCAAGAATAAAGAACATAAAAACTGGGGAGAGCCATTTGGTTGGATTGTAGTTAACCAGAAAGAGTTCAGAAGCGGAATAGAGAAAACAAAACGATTACAAGATGAAGGCAAGTTAGACAGAGGTTATGCTTTAAGCTGGGAACTATATAGAGTATTAAATGGAACTGATCCTAATTATATGTTAATTGATGATAAGAATTATTTGTGTATTGATGATGAAACAATAGACATTGACGCACCTTGGCAAATTGAATCTTTGAATAAAAAGATTAGTGAGTTGAAAAAATAAACCAAAACCAAATAATGGAAATAAAAATAAAATATCAACCGCTGAACAACGCCCCCCGTAAGGGATTGGTAGGACTAAAGCCCCAACAAAAGTCGGATCGTAGCCATGTCGTTCT
>JAZSCD010000010.1:0-4776 GCA_045602745.1 Clostridia bacterium
TTGTAATTTGTAGGACGATTCTAGGGACTGTCCCTCTTTTGTCCCAAAGGGACACAAGGGGACTGTCCTGAATCGTCAATCTTTACAAACTCTATGTTGATACTATTTTCGTGAATTTCAGGACAGTCCCAAAAAGTCTCAGGCAAGTTGCTACTTTTTAGGGACAGTCCCTGGAAATTCCCTCATGCAAATTACAATTAAAAAGGGGGATGGTAACTATTAAATTTAAAAATAAGAAAAACACCTTTATGGAAAGTGTAATAGTTCTTATGTTTTCTCAAGCTATTGTAAAAATAGTAGGACTTATGTATAAATTGTATCTCACAAATAAAGAAGGATTTGGAGATAAAGGAAATGCAATATATGGGGCTGCATTTCAAGTATATGCTATGTTCCTTACAATTTGTTCGTTTGGGGTTCCAAATGCGATTTCAAAATTAGTAGCTAGCAAAGTAGCTATAGGAGATAATAAGGGGGCATACAGAGTTTTTAAAATAGCATTTGCACTATTTGGGTTTTTGGGATTTGTTAGTAGTAGTTTGTTGTTTTTTAAGGCGAATTATATAGCAAATATATGTTTACAGATACCAGAAACGGAAATCGCAATTTTAGCACTTTCACCATCTATATTTTTTGTTTCTATAGCTTCTGTATTAAAAGGATATTTTAACGGAAGGGATAATATTTCTGCAACAGCTAATTCTCAAAGTATAGAGCAGATTTTTAAGACGTTAGTTACTATATTGATAGTAGAACAAATTGCAACTATATCTTCTAATAATACAATTTTAATGGCGGGAGGTGCAACAATAGCGACAACAATTTCTAGTTTTTTCAGTGTTATATATTTATATAGATATTTTATAAAAAGAAAAAAAGAAATGTGGCAAGAAGTTATATCTTCTAAAATTTATAGGAAAGAAAGTGTTTCAAGAATAGTAAAAAATATATTACTTGTATCTGTGCCGATAGCTTTGTCTGCACTTTTTTCTGCTACAACAAAAACAATTGATACATTGACAGTTGTAAGGATATTGAAAGACATAATAGGAGAAGAACAAGCAACAATGCAATATGGAATATTAAATGGGAAAGTAGATACTTTAATAAGTTTACCATATTCTTTTAACATGGCGTTTGCAACAGCATTAGTTCCTACAATATCAGCAGCTATTGCAAAAAAACAAATTAATGATGCAGAAAGAAGAATAAAATTTTCGTTATTAGTTACTATATTAATAGGACTTCCATGTAGTATTTGTATGAGTATGTTTTCAAATCAAATTTTGGAATTATTATTTCCAAATGCAAGTGCAGGTGGAGAAATGCTAAAATATTCAGCATGGATAATTATTTTTGTTGTACTTATGCAAACGATAAATGGAGCACTACAAGGGATGGGAAAAGTAAATATACCAGTAATTGCATTTGCTATTGGTGCATTTCTAAAACTTGGTTTTAATCTAATGTTGATTCCTATAATAGGGGTAAAAGGAGCGATTATATCATCTATAACATCACATTTCATATCATTTATTATTTGTTTTATAGCCTTAAAGAAAAATATTAATATAAAATT
Organism: Clostridia bacterium; assembly: GCA_045602745.1. Lineage (GTDB taxonomy): Bacteria > Bacillota > Clostridia > TANB77 > CAG-508 > CAG-452. The sequence goes on from JAZSCD010000010.1 coordinate 1,580, forward strand.
TAATATGAATAAATTTATTTTAAAACCTATGATTGCGTCAAGTATAATGGCTTTGAGTGCGTATGGGGGTTATATAAGTATGCATAAAAATATTACTCAAAGAATCTTACTACTTGTTTCGATGCTAATTGGGCTACCTATATATATACTTTCTATAATTATACTTAAAATTTTATCAAAACAAGAATTGGATATGATTCCTTACGGACGAAAATTATATAAAAGATATGAAACAATAAAAGAACAAAAAAAGGTATATAAATGAAGCAATTAGTGAGATATAAAACTAAACTCCTAGGGAGAAAAGCAATTAGAAAAAATAAAATATAAAAAAAGAAGGATTTTAGCTAAATTTGGCGAATAATCTTAAATAGTACAACTAGTATATTCGATAAAGGATAGTTGTACCTAAAAGAAAACAGATTTTATAGGAGGTAAATTTAAATGAACAAAGCTGAATTAATCGCAGCAATAGCTGCAAAAACAGGAGAAACAAAAAAAGGTGCTGAAGAAGCAGTTAATGCATTCGTTAGTGTTGTAACTGATGCTTTAGTAAAAGGAGATAAAGTTCAATTAGTTGGATTTGGATCTTTTGAAGTAAGAAAAAGAGCAGCTAGAAAAGGAAGAAACCCACAAACTAAAGAAGAAATTAAAATACCTGCATCAAAAGCTCCAGTATTTAAAGCTGGTAAAGCATTAAAAGATTTAGTTAATAAAAAATAAGAATTAGTACGTAGAATATATATAAGTATGAATTCATATGATAAAAGAGCGAAGAGTTTTTCGCTCTTTTGCTATGTATATAAAATAAATATAGGTTATTGATTTGTTTTTAAAATTGTTATATAGTATAAGAAACAAAATATAAATAAAGCGAAGGGAGACTTTTACAAAATGTCTACTAATAAGCGAAAATTATTTGGAACTACTAAAGAAATAAATCAAGCAATATGGAATTTGGCTGAACAAATAGCTAATGATTCAGAGATAGATTTTGATAATCTAGTTATTGTTTGCATTGACCATGGAGCAAAACCTTTTTTTAATTTAGTAATAGATAATTTGAAAAACCGCAGAATTAATCGGAAATAAAATTAATCCTAATATAGGTCACGTAAAAACAACAAAAGATCCAACAAAGAAGGATCCAAATGGTTTTGAATATCCTGTCTTAAAATATGAAGCTGGTTTAGAAACTTCAAAATTAAAAGAAAAAGATGTTTTACTTTTAGATGATATAGTTTATTCTGGTAGAACTTTAGATTTTTTGAAGAAAAGAATTATGAATAGAGGAGCTAAAAGCATAAAAACTTATGTATTAATTGATGCAAAAGAAAAAAACAGTAATACAAAAATAGATGGTGCATGTTTTAAAGGTGAACACTATAAATATTATTTTGGAGTTGGCATGGATGCGCCAGGCGCAGAAGGAATAAAGAATGGAAAATACAAACAAAATATTTATGAAGGTGGAACACGAAAGAAAAATCAAGCAAGAAAACAAGAAAAAGAACCAAAAGAAATAGAAGAAAGAGAAGAACAAGAAAGATAAAAATAAATACAAGAAACAATGTTTGTTTTAATGGTTAAATTGCTAATAGAGATAATCTTTATTAGCAATTTTTTTAATTTTTTAATTACAATTTAGTTTTAAAATTTTAATAATTATTAAATAATAACAAAACCACTATTCCGTAAGAAAAAATAAAGAAAAAGTGTTGACAGAGAATTGAATAAATGATAGAATATAACGCGTTAGTGTTTGAAAATGAATTAGCACTTTAAAATTAAAAATTAGGAGGTGAAAAAAGTGCCAACAATTAATCAATTAGTAAGAAAAGGTAGAAAAACTACTAAATCAAAATCTACAGCTCCAGCTTTACAAAAAGGGTTCAACTCAAAAGCAAATAGACAAACTAACAACAGAGCTCCACAAAAAAGAGGAGTATGTACAGTAGTAAAAACAGTAACACCTAAAAAGCCAAACTCAGCTTTAAGAAAAGTTGCAAGGGTTAGACTATCAAATGGATATGAAGTAACATCTTATATTCCAGGAATAGGACATAACTTACAAGAACACAGTGTTGTATTAATTAGAGGTGGAAGGGTAAAAGATATCCCTGGTGTTAGATACCATATTATAAGAGGTACATTAGATACAGCTGGTGTTAAAGATAGAATGCAAGCTAGATCTAAGTATGGTGCTAAAAGACCAAAAAACTAGAAAAATCCATGAAAATGAATTTTTAAATATTAATAGTGCTAATAAAAAATATAGAGATATAAAATTTATTGCACTATGCGGGAAATAAAATTTCCAGAGTAACTTTAAACATTTATATAAATGTTTAGCAAAATTTGAAAAAGGAGTGAAGAATAGTGCCAAGAAGAGGATATATAGCAAAAAGAGAAGTTTTACCAGATCCAATATATAATAGCAAGGTTGTAACAAAATTAATAAACAATGTTATGTTAGATGGTAAAAAAACAGTTGCTCAAAAAATAGTATATGATGCGTTTGATATTATAAAAGAAAAAGAAGGAAAAGATGCATTAGAAGTTTTTGAAGCAGCATTAAACAATATAATGCCAGTCCTTGAAGTTAAAGCAAGAAGAGTAGGTGGAGCTACATACCAAGTTCCAATGGAAATAAGAGCAGAAAGAAGACAAACTTTAGGATTAAGATGGCTAGTAAACTATGCTAGAAATAGACATGAAAAAACTATGGCTGAAAAATTAGCAAACGAAATAATCGATGCTACAAACAGCACAGGTGGATCATTCAAGAAAAAAGAAGAAATGCATAGAATGGCAGAAGCTAATAAGGCATTTGCACATTACAAATGGTAGAAAAACGAATGAAAAGCGGCATCTTGCGTTGGCAAGCTGTGTAAAAACTTTTTCGATATACAGCGTATAATCTCAAAGTTTTTACTTGCTTTCCTAGCAATATACCACTTTCGCTTCGTTTTAGAAATAAAAAATAAGAGATAAAATAATTTAAATATTAAATTAGGAGGAGAAAAAATGGCAGGTAGAGCATTTCCGTTAGAAAGAACAAGAAATATAGGAATAATGGCTCACATCGATGCAGGAAAAACAACTACAACAGAAAGAATTCTTTTCTATACAGGTGTTAACCATAAAATAGGAGAAACTCACGAAGGTGAAGCTACTATGGACTGGATGGCACAAGA
>JAZSCD010000011.1:0-5023 GCA_045602745.1 Clostridia bacterium
TGAGAGGATGATCTGATGTTTGTATACAATATTAAATTTAATGGAAAAAAGATTGTAAAAATTCTATTTGTGTTTATAGCTATTGCTATAACTGTATATTTTATAGTATCTGCTTATAAAATATATAATAATAGTTTTAAAGTTAGAGACCAAACTTACGAACCTGATGTAATAAATATAACTGCAGATAATTATACTAATATTTTAAAAGCTGTGCATGATGATACAGAAACCTATATTGGGAAGAAAATATGTTTTACTGGGTATGTTTATAGGGTATTAGACTTTAAAGAAACAGAATTTGTTTTAGCAAGAGATATGATAATATCTTCAGATATGCAAACATTAATTGTTGGTTTTTTATGCGATCATAAAAATGCTAAAAGCTTTGCAGATGATGCTTGGGTTGAATTAACTGGAGAAATTACTTTAGGGGATTATCATGGCAATATGCCTATTATTAAAGTTAAAGAAATAAAACAAATAGAAAAACCAACGGAAAATATATATGTATGCCCACCAGATGATTCTTATGTTCCAACTTCTTCTATATTTTAAAAACGAAAGTCCAGCTGCAAAGCCGGACTTTCGTTTCAAGCTGTTTCTCTTGACTCTTTCATCAGAGATTGCCATTTTTCCTTATATGCAATTGGATAAGAAACTCCATCGCCTAGAGGAACATACAAATGTGGATCTCTTGTGAAACCTGAGTTTTCAAGAATTTCCACATAATTTTCAGAATGATATGGAAGAATATAAAGAAAATCTGATTCAACGAAATAAATAGCTTCTCCGTAATGGTTAAAAGTCTTTTCCCACAGCTGATAGGCACAAAATCTTATCCGCCCATTAGGAGTATAAATCTGTAAACCTGCCCCTAACCTAACAGATATGCTTTTTGCCTTAATTTCTTCGATACTCATATTAGAGAGTACCTCCTTTTTTAAATTTATACAGTTAAAGCTGTACATTAAACTCATTATAACATTTTATGTTAATTTTTGCAAATTACTTCCTATCCAGTATAGTTTTAACTATCCCATTATCTATCATTGTTTCGAATACATTTTGTAATATTATTAAAACTATTGGTCCTAGAATTAAGCCTATTAAACCTGATATTTTAAAACCTGTATACATTGCAATCAATGTAAAAATTGGATGAACTCCTATATTCTTTCCTACAATTCTTGGTTCTAATAATTGGCGAACTACAAGTATTATTACATATAGTACGAATAAAGCTATTCCTAATCTTAAATCACCATTTACAGCAGATATTATTGCCCAAGGTATCATTACTGTTCCAGCACCGAAGTATTGGAAGTGCATCTACAAAAGCAATTCCGAAGTGCTGCTAAAAAAGGATATCCAATGTTTAATCCACTCCATTTTAAAATATATAATCCAACTAGTACTTCAATAAATGAAATTAATATTAATATTGCTTGCGCTTTTAAATAATTTCCTAGTGATGTTACTATCTTTTTTAAGTGCATTCCAAATTTTTTCACCCATATTTTTGGAAAATGATGCTCTAGTTGATCTAATATATATAATTTATCTGCACATATAAAATATGTTGAAAGTATTGTAATTACGATATATATACCTACAATTGGAAGTGAAGTTATTCCTTGCAATATACCTGTTAAAAAATTGCTTGCCCATTTAGTAATAAAATCTAAAAAATTGTTTGCTGAAGATTCCACTATTCCTATTATCTGTGTAGGTATTTCAAATTTATTAAATTCGATGCCATTAATATATTTTTGTATTTGGTTATATAATTTCTCTATATAAATATTAAGGTTTTGTAGCAAATTATATGCTTCTGTTACTATGCTTATACTTCCCCATACTATTAGGGTAATTAGTATTGTAAAAATACATAAAAGTACAATAACTGCACTAGTTTTTCTTGTTAATTTTGTTTTTTTACTCACAAATTTTATTATAGGCTCAATAAGCAAAGATATTATAAAACCTATTAAAAAAGGTATGTAAAATAAAGCTAATTTAAATGATAAAAATATAGCAATTAAACTTATTGCTAAGATAAGTATTTTCTTAAGCACTTTAGTAAAATACCCCATATCAATTACCAAATTTTATCACTTCCTTAAGATTTAAGCTTGTACTATAATTAATTATATGTAAAAAATAGGTAAATATGCGTGTACATTTTATTTAATAAATTGTAATTTGTTTTGCAGGTGATCTTATTTACCATTCAGGACAGTCCCCTTTTGTCGATAAACAAAAGAGGGACTGTCCCTAGAATCGTTATTCTGCATTCTTACTATTTTCACCGCATTTACATATTTCTTCTACTGTATTTGAAACTTCATTATGTGGTACGTTTTGATTGTTTGCTAAATCTCCTACTGTTATTATTCCAACCAAAATATCATTTTCAACTACTGGAACTCTTCTTATTTGACAATCGCACATTATTTTTTCTGCTTCTGTAACTTCAGCATCTGGCGATACATTAAAAACTTTTGTTGTCATTATTTCACTTACAGGTGTTTGCCTTATATCCTTTTCACACGCCAAACTTCTTAAAGTTAAATCTCTATCTGTAACTAAACCAACCACATTTTTGTTATTATCACATACAGGAATACATCCAACATGTTTATTAAGCATTAATTTTGCTACATCACATATTGTAGTTTCTGGCTTTACACACGCAACTTCTGTGCACATACATTCTTTTACTTTCATATATTTTTCCTCCTATTATATTAATAATTATATTTTGTGTTTATTTTGGAAAAATATACATATAAAGTTGTAGGGGGCGATGCCTACATCGACCCGAATAGAAATGATGGCGGGCTGATGTGGGCATCAACCCCTACAATTTCTAATTATTTTTATAAAATTAAAAATATCTTGGTCTTGGTGGTGGAGGTCCCATTGGAGGTCTTCCATTTCCTGGTCTTGGTGGTTGCATTCCAGGTCCTCCTGGACCCATAGGTGGTCTTCCTCCTGGAGGAAAAGGTGGTCTCATTGGTGGTCTAGATGGTCTTCCCCATTCTCTTAATAATAATATTCTTATTAAATCTCTTAGTAAGAAATTTGTTTGTCTTGTTTCTTTTCTAACTGGTTCTGGATCTTTACTATTTGGATTTCTTACATCTCCATTTTTTAATTGGGCAGCTGTTCTTGTTACTGGTTCTTCTTCTGGCTCTACATTTTTATATATTTCATCTGTCATTTGTTCTAACAATTCTTTTGTAAGTTCACGATTAAGATTTACATTACAAACCTTGCACACCATTGGATATATAATTTTATATATTTCTGGATAAAAAGGGCTTAAATTTTGTGTAGGTTGCATTTGCATCATATCGTTTGAATAACTATAAATATCTTCTTGTTCGTCAGTATATGTATAATCATTTGGAACATATGCTGAATAACCTAGTACACTTCTCATGTAATCTTCATAACCTTGATAACTCATTTATCAAACCTCCTAAAATTATTTTGGTACGATAAATTATATGCAGGAGATTGAAAAATGTGATATGAATTTATAATTTTTTATTGCAATTGTTGTAGGGGCAGGTCTTGTGCCTGCCCGCGATTTTGTGTATATTTATTGGGCGGGCACAAGACCCGCCCCTACACGCTTTAAATTAATTATTAATTTCATTAACAATTTCTTTAAACCTGTTTCCTCTTTCTTCAAAATTTTTAAACATATCAAAACTTGCGCTGGCAGGAGAAAATAATACTACATCTCCTTTTTTACATATTTCTTTTGCTTTTATAACTGCTTCTTCCAATGTTTCTACCCTGTAAATATTTAAGTCTTTATTACTATTTTCTAATTCAATTTCTACTGCGTTTTTTATTTTTTCTGCAGTTTGCCCTAGCAAAATTAAACTTCCTACATTATCTATAATTGGTTTTGCTATAGGAGTATAATCTAAGTGTTTGTCATATCCTCCTGCTATTAAAACTATGTTTTCAGAAAAAGAGTTAAGTCCTGCTATTGTTCTTGTAGGACTAGATGCAATAGAATCATTATACCATTTTGCACCATTTATTTCTTTAACAAATTCTAACCTATGGTTAACCCCAGCAAAATTTGTTATTGCTTTTATTTGAGAATCAACAGAAACTAAATCTTTTGTTGCAGCAATAGCAGTACAAATGTTTTCACTATTATGTATTCCTCTTAATTTAATGTTTTTAGTATCTACAATATGTCTTCTAAGTCCACTATCACATACTTTTATAATATTATTATCCAAAATTACACCATCATCTAATTTTGTTTTACTACTGAAAAATGTGAGCCTTCCATTAGCATGCTTTGCAAAGTTTTTAGTTATTTCATTTTCATTATTTAATACTAACAAATCATTTTCTTTTTGATATTTAAAAATGTTAGCTTTTGAATCAATATATTCTTCATAAGATTTATGTATATCTAGATGATTTGGTGTAATATTTGTTATTACTGCTACATTTGGACTTACATTCATTGTCATTAATTGAAAACTACTTAATTCTAAAACAACATAGTCTTCTGGTTTCATTTCGCTAATTTTTGTAAATAATGGTATTCCTATATTTCCACCTAAATAACATTTTAAGTTTTCTTCTTTTAGTATTTCGTATATTAAAGATGTAGTTGTAGTTTTTCCATCACTTCCTGTTATTCCTATTGTTGTTCCTGGACATAGTTCTAATACCAATTCTATTTCCGAAGTAAGTATAGTTCCTCTATTTACTTCTTCTTGTATTTCTGGTAAATCTGGTCTACAAGATGGACTTCTAAATATAATATCAAATCCACTTAATTTTGATAAATATTTTTCTCCAAATGAATATTTTAATTTATATTCATATATTTTATCCATAATATTTTTATCTAATTCATCTATTGCTTTGTTATTGAATAATGTTATTTCAGAACCTAAGTTATATAAATAATCTATTAAAGGAATATTACTTACTCCAAGTCCAATTATTGCAACTTTTTTATTTTTTATATAAGTAT
>JAZSCD010000012.1:0-5416 GCA_045602745.1 Clostridia bacterium
AAAGGTCCTCCTATTACAAATCTTCCTGTAGGATTTACATATATTTTTGTATTTTCGTCTATATATTTTTTATCTATTACTTTATTTATTACTTTTTCTGTAATGTCTTTTTTCATAGTATCTAAATTTACTGTATCTAAATGTTGGTTTGATATTAATATTGTATCTATTCTTGCTGGTTTATCATCTATATATTCTACTGTTACTTGTGTTTTTCCATCTGGTCTTAAATAGTCTATCTCTCCATTTTTTCTTGCTTCTGTAAGTTTTTTTGCAAGTTTATGCGCCATTGCTATTGCAAAAGGCATTAGTTCTTCTGTTTCATCAGATGCATATCCAAACATTATTCCTTGGTCTCCTGCTCCACCTACATCTACTCCCATTGCAATGTCTGTACTTTGTTTTGTTATATTAGTTTCTACTTTGCATGTTCTATAATCTACATCTGTATTTTCATTATCATATCCTATTTCTTTTAAAACATCTCTTGCAATTTTTTCTGCGTCTATTGTTGCATTTGTTGTAAGCTGTCCTGCTATTGTTATTAAATCTTTTGATGCAAATGTTTCTATTGCTACTCTTGAATTTTTATCTTGTTTTAAGCATTCATCTAAAATACTATCTGAAATTAAATCACACACTTTATCTGGATGCCCTTCTGTTACACTTTCTGATGTAAAATAATATTTTTTCATTTAAACACTCTCCTTATTCCTTATATTTCTTCATTTTTTATTTGGGCGGAGCAAGCCCCGCCCCTACATTTAACAAAAGACTTTGCAAAAATGCAAAGTCCTAATTTTGATTTTATTTAAATCATCATTCAAAGCACTTTGCTTTGCCGGTATTAGCACCTTGTATATTACAGGTTGCTGTGGAGTTATAAAGCCGGTTCTCTCGTCCACTCTTGATAATGTATTGTAAATATTATAATTGTTCTCTATACCTTTGTCAATATTTGTTGATATTTTTGCAATTTTTAGTAAAAGAAAAAGCCACCGGTATACCGGTAGCCATCTGCAGCTTATTCAACAAGAGTCCAATATGTATACTTAATATAAGTAAACCACAAATCAATATGATAATTGAACTCATTTTTCGTTTGAAGCATTTCAAAAACTGTTTCGCTAGAATATCCATACTGTAAAGCAATTCTTTTTGCTTCACCTTTAAGTAACTCTTCAAGTTCTACAGCTAAACCAGCCTTTTTTTCCGTTTTCTCCCATTTAAGATTAGAAAGAATAATAGTCTTTTCATCGACTATTTCGAAAACCGCTTTCTGAAGTTCCTTAAACTGTTCTGCAATCTGCTGTTTCTGAGCCTTTAAGTCCTTTACAGGGATTTCCTCACAAGCTTTTATAGCCTCCTGAAGTTTTTCTACCAAATTTGCTGCCATGTGTTTTTCCTCCGTAATTTTTATTTAATCTTTAAGTCTTCCCTAATGCTGCAATATTCGAAGGAATCTTAAAAGATTATGTTAATATTATACTACATATTTAATTTTTTTGCAAATTTAGCTGTTTTTGTTTCTTTTTATTGATTTATGGAATATAATAAATAAAATTATAAAAGATAACTATCTTTTTACTTCAGTCTTTTTCTATACTAAAAGACTGACATTAGTAATTGATTGTAGGGACATTGCTCCTCATACGAAGCCCTTCTTCGAAGTTAAGCTTTGTCCCTATACCTTAGAAGGTGAATATTATGAAAAATTACAAATTAGCATTAGTAGGTGCTACAGGTTTAGTTGGTGCTACTGCAAGAAAGGTTTTAGAAGAAAAAAATCTACCTATTTCTGAGTATGTTTTCTTTTCTTCTAAAAAATCTGCTGGTACAAAAATTAATTTTTTAGGAAAGGAATATGTTGTTAGAGAACTAAAAGAAGATTCTTTTGATGAAGGTTTTGATTTTGCAATTTTTTCTGCAGGTGGAGAAACTTCTAAAAAATATTCTCCTATTGCAGCTTCTAAAGGATGCATAGTTGTAGATAATAGCAGTGCTTTTAGAATGGATGAAAATGTTCCTTTAGTTGTTCCAGAAGTTAATCCTGATGATATTAAATGGAACAAGGGAATTATTGCAAATCCAAATTGTTCTACAATACAAGCAGTTGTTGCATTAAAACCTTTAGATGATAAATATAAGATTAAAAGAATTGTTTATTCTACATATCAAGCTGTTTCTGGTGCAGGTAAATCAGGTGTTGATGATTTAGAAAATGGATTAAAAGGAATTGCTCCTAAAAAATTTCCATACCCTATTGTAAATAACTGCTTACCACACATAGATGTTTTTGAGGAAAATGGTTATACAAAAGAAGAAATTAAAATGATTAATGAAACTAGAAAAATTCTTGGAAAACAAGATTTAAAAATTACAGCAACAACAGTTAGAGTTCCTGTTATTAATTCTCATAGCGAATCTATAAATGTAGAATTTGAAAATGATTTTGATTTAGAAGAATTAAAAGAATTATTTAAAAATAGTCCTGGTATTGTTCTTCAAGATGATCCAAAAAATAATATATACCCTCTCGCAACAACTGCTTCTGGTTCTGATGAAGTTTATGTTGGAAGAATTAGACGTGATGAAAGTGTAAATTTTGGTATTAATATGTGGGTTGTTTCTGATAATATTAGAAAAGGTGCTGCAAGTAATGCAGTTCAGATTGTTGAAAAATTGATTGAAAATAAATTAAATGTAATTTAATAAAAAGTTAACGAGCTGCTGGAAGTTCAGCAGCTCGTTTGGCATTATTCTTTTTTTGGTACAAGCATAAAGTAGTAGAAGGTGTTATCAATATATCTGCGATAGCATCCTTCATTTTCTCTTAAAAGTATATCTTTAACTGTTTCTTTTGAAAAGCCGTACTTAGCTGCAAATAAACTGGCTTTATTGTCAATAAAATGCTCGAATTCGTAATCATTCTTTTCATTTTTAATCCATTCCCAATCAAAGTTATTAAGGATAATTCCTTCTTCACTTATAATGGAATGAACTGTTTTCTGAAGCTCAAAGAATTGTTGTGAAACTGCCTCCAAGTATTCTGACCTTTGTTTTGCCTCCATAGACGCTATTACCTGTACCTGCTGAGTTGCTTTCTTGAGTTCATCAAGAATCTTGTTGTCTGCCATTTTGCTTTCCTCCGCAATTTTTATTTAATCTTTAAGTCTTCCTAATGCTGCGATATTCGAAGGAATCTTAAAAGATTATGTTAATATTATACTATATATTTAATCTTTTTGCAAATTTAGTATTTTATAACATTAAGATTAAATTTAATAAATTGTAATATAATTTATTAACTCAATTTTAAATTGTTAATTTTTTTGGCAAAATATTATTTTTTGAAATTAAAGGCCTCCAAGCTCACGGGTATTCCCCCGCCTCAAAGGGCTGTCGGCTCATTAATTTCAAAAAACAATGATTTTGCCTTAACTGTTTAATGAAAATTTAAAAATTTTCATTAAATCGATATAGTATTGCTACAAATTTATATTTTAGCTTCGAATTTAAAATTGTATAATATAATGTTTTAAAGTGAACGCTGTGGGGACCGACAAGTTATAGGCTGTTACACAAAATCAAATCCGCTTGCAGGTTTTGTGTTACAGCCTATTACGCAGTTGGGGGTGAACGCTAAAACATTATATTATACAATCTTCAAAACTAATCAAAAATTCTTATACAATTTTTAATTTATCTTTTATTTCTATTCCTTTTTTCTTTTTTTTATAATATAATTACAATGTATCAAAGATAATTATGTTTGTTACATTATTAATGCTTCAAAGGAGCGAAAATTTTATGAAGAAAGTTATTTTTAAAGGCTGTGGAACAGCAATTATTACACCATTTACAGAGGATGGTGTAAATTTTGAGGAATTTAGAAAGATGATTGAATTCCAAATTAGTGAAGGCGTAGATAGTATTGTAGTATGTGGTACTACTGGTGAATCTTCTACAATGTCTACTGAAGAGAAAAAAGAAACTATTAAATTTGCTATTGATGTTGCAAATAAAAGAGTGCCAATAATAGCAGGTACAGGTGGAAATTGTACTAAGTCTGCAATTGAAATGTCTAAATATGCAGAAAGTATTGGAGCTGATGCAGTTTTAGTTGTTACTCCATATTATAACAAGACAACTCAAGCTGGTTTAGTTGCTCATTATAAAGCAATTGCTGAAAGTATTAGTATACCTGTTATTTTATATAATGTACCTAGTAGAACTGGTTTAAATATTGCACCTGCAACTTATTTAGAACTTTCAAAGGTTGAAAATATTGTTGCAACAAAAGAAGCAAGTGGAAATATATCTCAAATTGCTGAAATTGCAAATTTATGTGGAGATAATCTTGCTATATACTCAGGTAATGATGACCAAGTTTTACCTATTCTTTCTTTAGGTGGTCTTGGGGTTATTTCTGTATTATCTAACATTATTCCTAAAGATGTTCATAATATGGTTAAGTATTTCTTAGACGGAAATGTAAAAGAAGCAACAAAATTACAAATAGATACATTAAATTTAACTTCTGCCCTATTTTCTGAAGTTAATCCAATTCCAGTAAAAGCTGCTTGTAATATGATTGGTTTTAATGCAGGTATTCCTCGTTTGCCATTAGTCGAAATGACAGATGCAGGAAAAGAGAAATTGAAAAATGAAATAGTTAATTATGGATTAAAATTGAATAGTTAAATTGTATTTTATATGAAAGTGTGAAGTGTGAAGTGTGAAGTGTGAAATTAAGGTAAAGCTACGAAGTCTATCCCCTAAAGCACACCTCACACATCCCACATCACACCTCTAAATTACTATAAACATTATAATATTTTAAAGAGGTGAAAATAATGATTAAAGTCCTAATAAATGGTATTAATGGTAGAATGGGTCAAGAGGTTCTAAAAGCTATTAACAATTCTTCTGATTTTGAAGTGTGTTGTGGTGTTGATAAAGAAATTTTTGAAGCTCCATTTCCTATTTATGATAATGTAAATTTAATTAAAGAAAAACCTGATGTTATAATAGATTTTTCTGTTCCAGAAGCATCAATAAATATATTAGAATATGCAAATTCTAATTCTATACCTACTGTTATTGCAACAACTGGTTTTTCTGATGAGCAGTTAAGTTTAATTAATATTCATTCTAAATCTATACCAGTTTTTTTATCTAGTAATATGTCTTATGAGGTTAATTTAATGGCTGATATTGTTTCAAAATTAGCAACTCAATTAAATGGTTCTGATATAGAAATAGTTGAAACTCATCATAGAAATAAAATTGATAGTCCTAGTGGTACTGCTTTAATTTTAGCTGATAGTATAAATAAATCTCTAAATAATGAACTGGATTATCAATATAATAGACATAGTGTAAGACAAAAAAGACCTGAAAAAGAAATTGGTAT
>JAZSCD010000013.1:0-36712 GCA_045602745.1 Clostridia bacterium
AACGTAAGAATTTTTTGCTATAGCAGGAGCCATAGAATCATCTCTTACTTTTAAAGCTATTGCTGAACTTGGTATATCTGGTGGGCAATCAACAAATCCACCGATACTATCAACAGCAATTAATTTGCTATAAGATATATGTTTAACAAGGTTATAACTTTCTTGTTCTTCATTAACACATTTGTCATATGTAAACATTAATTGTTGGTATGGAATATTAAGTGCTCTACAAATATTTCTTAAAGCTTTATGGCTTGGATTTCTTTCTCCTTTTTCAATATGAGTAAGATGTCCTATATTAATATCTGTAAGTCTTGCTAATTCTGTTTTAGACATACCTTTTTCTTTTCTTGCTTTCGCAATCATGTCACCAATCATCATAATTAATTACCTCTTTTTCTATAATTTTACATTATTATACACAAAAAAACACAAGTTGTCTAGTAGTAAACTTAAAAAACTTTTTTTATAAAAATATCACAAAAAGCTTGACTTGTCAAATTGAAATATGATAACATTTTTGACAAGAAAAAAGAGGTGATTATATGTATAAAAATAAAATAAAAAAATATAGAATACAAAAAGGATTAACATTAAAGGAAGTAGCTGATAAATGCGGAATTTCAGCAGGATATTTATGCCATTTAGAAAAAGGGAGTAGAAAGAATCCTTCTATAGAGGTTATGCAAAAAATAGCAAAAGCACTAGATAAAACAATTACAGAAGTGTTTTTTATAGAATAATAAATAGAAAGAAAATAAGCAAAAATAAAAATTTTGTAATATATATTATAAAAAAGCGTAGAATTTAATATAAGAAAAAAATGGATAATAAATAAAAAATATTGTAAAAAAAAAATAGATATGATAATATAAATTTGAAAAATAATGTATTCTGTCGAGGAGATAAATATATGAAGTTCTACGAGGAAAAAGAGAAAGAAAAAACTATAGAAAAAAATACTATGTTAGAAAATAAAATAATAGAAGAAAAGTTAGAGAATAAACAGAAAAAAGTAAAAATAAAAGTTGAAAAAGAAAAAAGGAAAACTTTAATAATAACTAGTGTGTTTATGGTTGTAATGATTATTATTTTATTTTCTTGTACAATTTTTTCTTTATTAAATATAAATAATGCAAGAATTATGAAGGGTGTAACAGTAAATGGAATTAGTGTACAAAATCTAACAATAGAAGAGGCTAAACAAACTATACAAGAAAAGATGGAAAAAGAATTAAATAAGGATATTAAAATAAATTCAGAAGGTTTTGAGTATTCAATTAAGTTAGAACAAATAGGAGTAGAATATAAAATAAAAGAAGCTATACAGAATGCATATAAAGTAGGAAGAGATGGAAATATATTTACTAATAATTTTGATATTTTAGAATCTATGATAAAAGGAAAAAATATACAATTAGAAAATTCTTACAACAAAGAACTACTTGAGGCAATAGCTAATGACATAGCAGTAAAAATACCAGATGCAGTAGAAGAAGCAAGTTACTATATAGAAAATGAAAAGTTATATATACTAAAAGGAAAATCTGGAAATACTATAAATCAAGAAATGTTAAAAGAAGAAATTTTAGATAAAATAAATAATGATAGCAATGAAAAAATATTGTTAAAAATTTATCACACAGAACCAGAAGAAATAAATATAGAAAAAATATATAGTGAAGTATATAAAGAGCCTAAAAATGCATATTATACAAAAGATCCATTTGAAGTTTTTCCACATGTTAATGGGGTAGATTTTGACATAGAAGCGGCAAAAGAAATTTTAAAGGAAGAGAAAGAAGAATACGAAATACCACTTATAATAAAAATACCACAAATAACTATAAATGAAATTGGAACAGAAGCATTTCCAGATTTAATATCTTCTTTTAGTACAAAATATAATGGAAATGATGTTCCTAGAACAACAAATTTAAAATTAGCAATGAAAAGTTTAAATGGAATCATTGTAAGCCCAGGAGAAACGTTTTCATATAATAAAGTTTTAGGTAAAAGGACAATAGGTGCAGGATATAGAGAAGCAGGAGGATATGCAGGAGGAAGATTAGTTCAAATGGTAGGAGGAGGAATTTGCCAAATATCATCAACTTTATATAATGCTGTAGTTTATGCTAATTTAGAAATAGTAGAAAGACATAATCATATGTTCGTAGCAGGATATGTAGGTGCAGGAAAAGATGCTACAGTATCTTATGGAACATTAGATTTTAAATTTAAAAATACAAGAAACAATCCTATAATGATAAAAACATCTATAGGAGGGGGCGTTGCAAAAATAAGTATATATGGAATAAAAGAAGAAGTTGAATATGATGTTGAAATTTCTTCAAAAATATTAAATTACACACCATATAAAGTTATATATGAAGAAGATACTAGCTTAGGAGAAGGGAAAGAGAAGGTTGAGCAGGGAGGGATGAATGGTTGTAAAAGCATAACCTATAAAATAGTAAGATTAAATGGAGAAGAAATATCTAGAACAGTTCTTTCTTCTGATACATATAAAGCTATGAATAAAATTATAAAAAGAGGGCCAGTAAAAGAAGTTGGAGTAGTTGTACCACCACAGGATACACAAATAGATACTAATCCACAAGAACCACCTATTTCAGAACCAACAATTCCAGAAGAAAGTGTACCGGAAGAAAATATACCAGAAGAAACTGTACCAGAGGAAGAAGGAGAGAAAGAACAAATACCAGAAAAAGATATAGAAGAAATATAAAATCTTAATAATTGAGTATATAAAGGGTCGACTTTAGTCGACCCTAAAATTGTGAATTATTTATTTATCATTGCATTGACAAAGCTTGAATTTGGTATTATAATAAAAAACGTTAAAAATATGTGCCATTAGCTCAGTTGGTAGAGCATCCGACTCTTAATCGGCAGGTCCAGAGTTCGAATCTCTGATGGCGCACCAAAAACTGCGACTTGCAAGTTACAGCTAATAATGAATAGTGAAGAGTTAATAATGAATAGTTTAGGTGATAAATTACACTTTTATACTATTTAATATTAACTCTTTAATTTTAGTGTTCGTATATAGTTATTATTTAAGAAATAAGAGTAATACCAGAATGATTACTTACAAACGGATATTTATTTTGATTTGTAGTTTTCATATCCATATGTTATATTTCCTGTATATTAAAATAGTTTAGTAATTATAATTTTAATAAAAAATGCTGCAAAAAGTATACATATTAGTCCGATTAATATTGTTATTATAGTAATATTGTTTTTTTCTTCTAATTCGCCAATTGTTTTTATATGAGTGTTTTTTGATTTCCATTTAAGTAAATTTATAGGTAACCATAGTCCATAAATACCAATAGTTATAGCACTTAAGAAATACCAAAGAAGATATTTTCCAAATAAAGAGAGTCCATTACCAGTAAAAACTAGTTTTTTTCTGTTAATTATGGTGTGCTTATTAATCCATCTTAATTTATAGCAAGACGTAAATGGATATAAAAGTCCCAAACTGATACAATTAAGCATGAAGCATAGAATATTTACTCCAAAAAGATGAATAGGTTTTCCGTAAAAAAAACTTTCATTTCTAACGAAAGGTTCATCTTCAAAATGGATATTGGATATAACCCAGTTTGCTTTTTTTGCAGGAACAAATAAAAGATAGATACCAAGTGTTATAATAGAGAAAAATCTCCATTTAAACATATTTACATATAAATCTCCGCCATCTCCTTCGAATTTTAATCTTTTACCATTGTAAACAGTATGATTTATTTCATAAGAATATAACATACATTTAGCCCAAGAAGAACCAACACCTAGAGATATTATAGATATTAAAAAAGTTAAAACTCTCCAGCCTATTAATTCAAGTAAAGTTCCGTCGAAGTAAGAATCTGTTCTCAAAGATTTTGCCGTACGAGGTACTACAATTTCTTCAAAGTTATTTTTAGTATCTATAAATTCGTGTTTAGTAGGATTATTAATAGTTTCGGTGTTCATTTTTTACCTCCTTATTATTTTATTTATAGTCAAATTATATCATAAGATAAATTTTGTGGAAACAAAATTTAGAAATTTATAATATTTTAATAAATTTTTGTTATGATAAAAAGTTATTATAACGAAATTTAAAATTTAATATAGGACTACTCAAGGAAATAAAAATATGGTATAATACTAAAGATTGTGTAAAAAAATATAGTAAAAGAAAATAGAAGGGGTGATTTTTATGTTGAACATATATATAACAGACTTAAAAACCAATAAATTTGAGAAAATAAAAGAGTTTAGACCAGGGTCCTGGATTAGTTTAGTAAATCCATCAGAAGACGAAATAAAAGACGTTTGCTCAAATTTAAAAATAGAAGATGAATTCATAAAATATCCTCTTGATTATGAAGAACAAGCCAGAATAGATATAGAAGATGACATGACTTTATTTGTTATAGATGTTCCTGTAATAGAAGAAGATAATGAAGGGAAAACTTATTCTACAATGCCATTAGGTTTAATTGTAGTTAGAGATGAATATTTTATTACGGTATCATTAAAGAAAAATAGAATAATAGACAGTTTTGAAAAAGGAAGAGTAAAAGGAATGTTTACATACAAAAAAACTAGATTTCTTTTACAGGTATTATATTTAAATGCATCTTATTATTTAAATGACTTAAAGAAAATTAACAAAGAAGCTGAAAACACAGTAAATGATTTGAAAAAAACAATGAAAAATCAAGATTTAATGAAATTATTAAGACTAGAAAATAGCTTGGTTTATATAACAACATCATTAAAAGCAAATGAAGTTGTTATGGAAAAAACAGCTAGGGGAAAAGTTTTAAAATCTTATGAAGAAGATGATGAAATATTAGAAGATGCTATTATAGAAAATAGACAAGCAATAGAGATGGGTAAAATATATAGAGAAGTCTTAAATGGAACAATGGATGCATATGCTTCTATAATATCAAATAATCTAAATGTTGTAATGAAACTTCTAGCTTCAATTACAATTGTATTATCACTACCAACATTAATTGCAAGTGTTTGGGGAATGAATGTTCCATTACCATTTGCAAGTAATCCTTACGGATTTGTTATAGTTTGTGGAATTTCCATATTAATATCTGTAATAGCTTTTGTGTGGCTTAAGAAGAAAGATATGCTATAAGTAATTTTTAAATTAAAAGGAAGGAAAGGGATAAATAATGTTAAATACTGTAGGAGTAACAGTGAGATTTGGAAAGAGAGTTCTATTTGAAGATGTAAATATAAAATTTTCTAAAGGTAATTGTTATGGATTAATTGGAGCTAATGGGGCTGGAAAATCTACTTTTTTAAAAGTATTATCAGGAGAAATAGAACCAAGTAAAGGTGAAGTTTCAATGAATAAGGGTGAAAGACTTTCTACCTTAAAGCAAGACCATTTTGCTTATGAAGAAAATACTGTAATAGATACAGTTATAATGGGTAATAATGAACTTTATAGTATAATGAAGGAAAAGGAAGAAATTTATTCAAAACCAGATTTTTCTGAAGAAGATGGATTGAAAGCTGCGAAGCTAGAAGAAAGATTTGGAGAATTAGATGGTTGGAATGCAGAATCTGATGCAGCGACATTACTTAACAACTTAGGAATACCAGCAAGTGAACATTATAAATTAATGAAAGAAATAGAAGCGAAAGATAAAGTAAAAGTATTACTTGCTCAAAGTTTATTTGGAAATCCAGATGTTCTATTATTGGATGAGCCTACAAACGATTTAGATTTAAAAAGCATAAATTGGTTACAAGAATTTTTAATGGATTTTGAAAATACAGTAATAGTTGTATCACATGATAGATATTTTTTAAATAAAGTTTGTACACACATAGCAGATGTTGATTTTGGGAAAATTAAAGTTTATCCAGGAAATTACGATTTTTGGTACGAATCTAGCCAATTAGCACTAAAACAAGCAAGGGAACAAAATAAGAAAAAAGAAGAAAAAATAAAAGAATTACAAGAATTTATAGCAAGATTTAGTGCAAATGCTTCAAAATCAAAACAAGCAACTTCAAGAAAAAAATCATTGGAGAAAATTGAGCTAGAAGAAATAAAAGCATCAAACAGAAAATATCCATACATAGATTTTAAACCAGATAGGGAACCAGGAAAAGAAATACTTACAGTAAAAAATCTATGTAAAAGTATAAATGGAGAAGAAGTGTTAAAAAATATATCTTTTTCAGTAAAAGCTGATAATAAAATAGCAGTATTATCAAACAATGAAATTGCAACAACACTTTTATTTCAAATAATAGCTGGAGAGGTTGAACCAGATAGTGGAGAAATAATTTGGGGACAAACTATAACAAAAGATTATTTTCCAAAAGATAACTCATATTTATTTGAAAATGATGAAATACTTGTAGATTGGCTTAGAAAATATTCAAAAGATCCAGATGAAACATATGTAAGAGGATTTTTAGGAAGAATGTTATTTTCAGGAGATGAAGCTCTAAAAAATGTTAAAGTTTTATCAGGAGGAGAAAAAGTAAGATGTGTATTATCTAAACTAATGCTTTCAGGAGCTAATTTCTTAATATTTGATGATCCTACAAATCATTTAGATATGGAATCAAATACAGCACTAAACGAAGGAATGAAGAAAATTAAAGGTAATATGATATTTACATCCCATGATCACCAATTAACGGAGACTGTTGCAGATAGAATAATAGATTTAAGAAAAGATAAAATAGTAGATAGAGAATGTACATATAATGAATATCTTGGAATTGAATAATATAAAAAGAATGTGACCTTTCGGGCACATTCTTTTCGATAAGAGAATAATTATCTCTTTATACCCCTCGGAGATTCAGCTCTTTCTTCCGGAGATTCAGGAGTTATAAATTTAGAATTCTTTCCGGCGGGATACATGTCTGGCGTTCTGGGTAACTGATAATAAGGAGCTTTCTTTGTTGCTTTTGCTCCTGCTAAGAATCCACCAGAATGAGACTTCTTCTTATCTTTGCGTATAAGCATGGTGTCACTACCTTTCATAAAATAGTATTAACTTTTTTCATTTTATAAAGAAAGTTGATGGTATTATATAACAAAAACACCCTAAAGTCAACATAAACGGAATGTTTGAATGTTGCACCAAGAGGATTAAATTTAATGTTCAGTAGGCAAATAAAAATTGTAGAGAAATTGTAGGGGCGACTAGTAGTCGCCCGCCCTTCGAAGGCATTTCTTAAAATTTACAAAAATTAATAAAAATTTAAAATAATAAAAAACCTAGTTTGAATATAAAATAACTAGGTTCTTTTAGTATGCCTCTGGAGCACGGGCGACTACTAGTCGCCCCTACAGTTTCTCTACAAATAATTATCATGCTATATTTGTTTTATATTTCTGGATTATATTTTTTTCTAATTTCTTCTATTTTCTCATAGTCATTATTTAATATATCCAAAAATGCATCAGCACAATTTGGATCAAATTGTGTACCTTTACATTTTTCTATTTCTTCTTTCACAGTTTCTAAAAACAAAGAATCCCTATAAGTCCTTCTAGAAGTCATAGCATCAAATGCATCTGCTACTGCAGTTATTCTTGCTAAATAAGGTATATCTAGTCCTTTTAGCCTAGAAGGATAACCATTACCATCAAAACGCTCATGATGATGTTTTACAATAGGAATTACATTTTGAAAAATTGTGGCATTAGATAAAATATGAGAACCTATAGTAGGATGATTTTTAATTTCTGAATATTCATCATCAGTTAATTTACTGTTTTTTAGTAAAATACTATCAGGAACACCGATTTTACCAATGTCGTGGAACAAACCACCTATTTTTAAAGTATTTATATCTTCGTCTGAAAGATTTAGTTTTTGTCCTATTAGAACAGAATATTCGGAAACTCTATCTGAGTGACCTCTTGTATATGTGTCTTTTGCTTCTACTGTAAAACGTAAAGTTTCAATACTTTCCAAATATGCTTTTTCTAATTTTTCATAAGTATCTTTTAGTTCAATATTTATTTTTTTAATTAAATTCATTTGAGAAATTACTTTTATTCCTGATTCTACAAGTAAAAGCAGTTGGTCAAATTTGTCACTTTTTTCACAATATCCTTGAATATCTAATCTTCTAATTGTTTCTAATGGAGGAGCCAAATCTTTGTGACCAGTAAGAAGTAAAATATATAAATTTTTATTAAATTTTCGAATTTCTTCTACTACTTGATCTCCATGAATAGGTGTCATTATAAAATCTAGCAACATTAAGTCAAAATGTTCTTGTTTAACTCTTTCTATAGCTTCCATAGGATCTGTTATTCCAACAAAATTATAGCCAGCTTTATTAAGAAAAACTTTTAAGGAATCTAAAATTCCAGATTCATCATCAACTGCTATTATTTTATATTGAGAATTTTCGTTAGAATATATGTTTTTTCTCATAAGCAACACTCCTTTTTACTAACTTAAAAGAATTATATGCAAATTATGTAAAAAATGCAATAAAAAAGTAAAAAAAACAAGTAACATATTCACAACTAAGCAGTTTTATGGTATAATCATTCAAAACCAAATTAATTATACAATAATAAAGATGTAGGGGTGGGCGATTTTAGTCCGCCCGCGAAAAGTGAATAGTACAAAATTTGTTTGCAAATTTTGTAGGAGGATGTTGAAATGATTTTTAAAGATTATTATAAAATATTAGGGTTAGATACAAATAAAGTAAATAGTGAACAAATAAAAATAGCATTTCGTGAACAAGCAAAAAAATATCATCCAGATGTGAATGGAGGAAATGCTAGAATAGAAGAAAGATTTAAAGATATAAATGAAGCATATGGAGTATTATCAAATTCTTCTACAAAAAGAAAGTATGATAGAATGTGGAACTCATATGTAGCTAAAAAACAAGCAAAACAAGATTATCAAGAAAGTAAAAGAGATAAAGACTCAATATTTAGTGATTTTTTTAATATGTTTTTTGGAACTCCAATTGAAACAAGGCAAGAAACTAATGTAAAAGAAAAAAAGAGAAACCCTATAAAAGGAGAAAATGTAGAAACAGAAATAAATGTTGGTATAGAAGATGCATATTATGGAACAGAGAAAAAGATTTCTTTAAGAACTGTTAATCGGTAAGATGAAAACATTTTTAGTAAAAATTCCAGAAGGAATAAGAGATGGTGAAAAAATAAGATTATTAGGTCAAGGAAAACAAGGGCAAAATGGTGGAAAAAACGGGGATATGTTTATAAAAATAAACATACAAAATAATAACAAATTTAAATTACAAGGATATGATGTAGTAACTGATTTGTTTTTAACACCATGGGAAGCGGCTTTAGGAAAAAGAGTAAATATAGATTCAATAGATGATACAGTTTCTTTATATGTACCACCAGGAATACAAAGTGGAGAAAAAATAAGAATTGCACAAAAAGGTTATAAAGATGGTAGAGGAAGTAGAGGAGATTTAGTAGCAGAAGTTAAAACAGTTGTGCCTAAAAAATTAACAGAAGATGAAAAAGAATTGTTTGAAAAACTGAAAAGCATATCAACATTTAATCCAAGAAGCAAATAAATTAATAGGGGAGATGTTCCACTTACGGGAGAAAAGATACAAATAAATTATAGGGGAAGGACTTGCTCTGCACAAATGAAAAATATTAAAATTTGAATGAGACCAACCTAATCCTTACAAACATAAAAATAGTTCACATAATTTAGAAAAAACGTTGACATATAAATTAAAAAAAGGTATAATTATAAATATGATTGTACGAACGATAAAATGCATTAAAATATGTAGAAATGAGGTGCTTGAAAAGCATGGATGAATTTATGCAAGGGAAACATTTTAGTATAACAGATCCACAAGGAGTAAATACAGTAATTTATCAAATCAATAAAACAGAAAAAGAAATGGCCAAGGATTCGCCTAAATACACCGTAGAGAGATTAGACTATATAGAAGAGTTAGTAGGGGAAAAAAAGAAAAAAACTTTCTATGTAAATGAGCCTAAACCTGATGGAAATGATTTAATAATACTTTCTTTTGGAAATGAGAAAGTTGTTGTTAATACAGGTGTATTAGACGGAGATATGGTAAAAATTTGTAAAAAACCTATACCTATGAACTTTAGAAGTATTTATAGTGAAGATGAGCAACCGGAAGAAGAAGTAGAATACACACCAAATTTGAAAAGACCAATTTCCATAATTGATCCAGAAACTACAGAAGAAATAAAGCCAATATTATATTTTGATGAAAAAACAAATGAAGTAAAAGGAAAATGTAAACTAAAACCATACAAAAGTTATTTTGCATTTGAAATAAGAGAAATTAATAAATAATTTAAGAAAATCGTTCATTTAATTAAAGGAGGATATAAAATGAATACAGCAGGATACGAAATAGGACTAACAATCCCTGTTCAAGTCGGTAAAGGGAAAATGGAAAAAGGAAAAAATCATACAGAGGTAACTATAGAAGACGCGAAAGAAAGGGATAAAAAATATAATTTTGTAGGGATAAAGCTTTCAAAAACTACAGAAAAAGATTTTACTCATAAAGCAAAAGTGAAAGCTGAAATGGCTAAAAGGAAAGCCGCAAATAAAAATATCGGAAGTGGTGAAATGACAATTTAATATAATACAAATGAAAAGGTGAATAATTATGGGATATAAAATAAAAAACACTTTAAAAAAGAGTAAAATGGCATTTATAATAGGAATAGCAATATGGATAGCATTATCCATATTGCTTTCTGCGCCTATAACAGTTAGTAAAATTGAAACAACTGTAGGTGGAAAAATTAATTTAAACGAGTTTATGAACTGTTTCTTTTCAAATATTTTACAAATAAAAGAAAATTTTTCAAAAGTTTTTACTTCTGAATATATTAGTACTTTTAGAAAAACAGAGGGATATGTAACTATAGGAGTTTTAATATTTTTTGTTATAGGATTTATAAAATCAATGCCTAAAAATGAGTATACAGATATTGAGCATGGTTCAAGTGATTGGGCAGATGGAGAACAGTATAGTGTATTAAGTAAAAATAAAGGAATACTTCTTGCAGAGAAACATTACTTACCAGTAGATAAAAGAGGAAATGTTAATGTTTTAGTTGTAGGACGGATCAGGTTCTGGTAAATCTGCATCATATGTTATACCAAATGCTTATCAATTATTAGGTTCATATGTTTTTACAGATCCAAAAGGAGAATTATACGATAAAACAGCTGGATATTTAAAAAGTAAAGGTTATGATATAAAAATATTTAACCTAGTTAATCCAAAAAATAGTGATGGATATAATCCATTAATGCATATACAAAGTGAAATAGATGTTGATGTTATAGCAAATACAATAGTTAAAGGTCAATCAGATGTGCAAAATCAAGCAGATCCTTATTGGGATGATATGGCTGAAATGTTATTAAAAGCATTGATATATTATTTGCTTGCAACTAGACCAGAAGAAGAACAAAACTTAGCAAGTTGTGCAGAACTTGTTAGAGCTGCAAATAGCAATGGAGCGGGAAATTTATTAACAGAACTTATGAATCAATTGCCATATGATCATCCTGCAAGAATGAATTATAAATCTATTGAAATTGCACCAGAGAAAACATATAGTTCTATACTTTCATCACTTCAATCAAAACTTGGTAAGTTTGATTCAAAAGATATAGCAGAGCTTACATCAACAAATACTATAGATTTTGAGGAAATTGGTAGTAAAAAGACAGCAGTATATGTAATATCATCAGATACACATGCAGCATACGATTTCTTGCTTACAATATTTTTCTCTCAAATGATACAAAGATTATACGATTTTGCAGATTTAAGTGGTGGAGCACTTCCACAGCCTACATACTTTATATTAGATGAGTTTGCAAATATAGGTAGAATACCAGATTTTGATAAAAAAATATCAACATCAAGAAGTAGAAAAATTTCATTTAGTGTTATATTACAAAATTTAGACCAGTTAGAGGCAGTATATGAAAAATCTCATGAAACTATAATTGGTAACTGTGATACAACATTATTTTTGGGAAGTAACTCGCAGAAAACAGTTGAATATTTTTCCAAAGAATTAGGAGAAAAAACAATAAATAGAGATAGTTGGTCTGTAAGTAAAGATAAGCATATGTGGAGACAAGGATATAATAAATCTGACCAAATTATGGCAAGAGCACTTATGACTCCTGATGAATTGAGAAGATTAGATAATGATTTATGTATTATATTTGAAAAAGGTATAAAACCAATAAAAGCACCAAAATATTATTATTTTAAATATGATACTGTAAAACTTGTAAATAAGTTTGCTTGTAGCCATAATGAGATAGACCCAATAGATAGAGGAAAATGGAGAAAATATAATCCATATAATCCATATGTAGAAGAATTAGATGAAAAAGAGAATACTAAAATAGAAACATTAGATGATTTATTTGAGGATGAAGATATAATAACTAAAAAAGATGATAATGCACCAGAATTGCCACAAGAAGATATAACTAAAGAAGATGATGTTTTAACTTATGATGTACAAAAAGAATTAGAAGCAAAATTTGATGAATTATTTGGAGCATTAGAAGATGATGAGTAAAAATAAAAAACAACTTCTTAAAAAAGAGGTTGTTTTTATTTTAAAAATTTGAATCTAGCTCTGGTCGATTAAATTATAAATATTTTATTCCAGAGGAATTTCAACAAAGAATGAAGTTCCTTTTCCTTTTTGAGTTTCGTATTTTATATTTCCGCTAAAGTGTGCTCTAATGTTAGAATAAGACATAAATAATCCAAGGCCTGTTCCATTTTTACCTTTTGTTGTAATCATTTCTTTAAACAATTTATCTTGAACTTTTTGAGGTAATCCACTGGCAAAATCTTCTATTTTAAAGATTATATTATTTCCATCTTTGTATATCGTAAAGTTTATATTCTCATTCGTTTTTCCTTTAGATTGATAAGCTTGAATAGCATTTGAAATTATATTATTAATTACTTGAACTAAGCTGTTTATATTTCCTTTAACAACAGTAGAGGTATCTATATTAGCTTTAGTATTTAAATTAGTTAAACTATTCTTTAATTCATGCTTCATTAAAATATCTACATAGTTTATGAGTTCTCTAACTGTAAATTCACTTGCAGTTTGTTCTGAAAATGCAACTGCTTGTCCTTTTATTGCAGTAATTACATCAGACATATATGATAAATGCGTTTTGGTTTTTTCTATCCATAATTTCATATCATTTGCAATTTCGTGATGGTCAGCAACGGTTACTTCAGGGTCCTCTATACTAGAATCATATTCTTTAATTAAATCAGATAAACCTTCTGCAGCACCGGCAATTGACATTATAGGAGTCTTTAAGTTGTGTGCAATTCCACCAATCATTTGTCCAAGAGATGCTAAACGTTCTTTTTCAACAAGCATATCTTGATTATCTCTAATTGTTTGCATATCAAGAGTATGCTGTGTTATATCTTTAAAAAGAATAAGGGTTCCTAAGAAATTTCCTTTCGACTCTATGCGAGTTATTTCTATGTGGAAATACTTATCTATTTTATTGAAATATTTTTCTAATGTTTTTATATCATCAGCATCTTTAATTAATTTATTAGTAGTCATATTAAAATTGTCATGTTTCTTAAACAATTCAAACAACTCTTTATTTCTAACATCGTTAGCTGATACTTTAAATGTTTTTAAAAATGTTTCATTAAAATCAATAATAACATTATCTTCATTAACAACTACATAAGAATCTGATATTCTATCGACAACTTTTTGAAGTGCAATAGGTGCCACCTTTAAAAAGTCGAATTTAAATATAGCTAAAGTAAAACATATTACTGATACAGAAAATGCAATTGGTGTAGCAAAAACTGTCATGGGTATTACTTTTGCAACTCCTCCCAATACATTTACAAATAAAGGAGCAATAAATCCTAAAATTATTAATAAAGATTGTTTTGAAAAGAATCCAGAGTTTTTAATAGAGAATTTTAACAATCTAATTATACCTATAAATAGTAAAGCATATGAATAAATTGTATGAACAAACATATAAGGACCATTAATAGTGTCAGTAAAAGATTGAGAATATTTTACATAGAACAAATGATGAAAGTTATTTGTCCATAATATTATTAATGACAATATAGGTATTATAAATAATAATAAATATGATTTTTTAAATTTAATTTTTGTATCTGTAAAAATTAAGCTTGAAAAAAATATTGAAACAGGTAAAAAACAAGTACCAATATATATAAAATTTTCAAAAATTATAGCATCAATATCAAATAAATTTGATAAAAGCCATTGACTTAGTACACCTATTGATATAATTGATGTACATATCATGTTAATTATAAAAATGTTACGCATTTGACTGTTATTTTTATCTTTTCTTTTAAAAAGATAAATACATAAACTCAAACAAAGTATAATAGATGCTAATAGTAACCAAAAATCTAAACTCAAAGAAATCATTTGTATCCCCTCTCATATAAAATTTATTTTTCTTAAGTAATCAATATATCTTATTATATATTCTTTATCAATTTTTTTCCACTTAAATCCTAATTTATTTAAATATTTTTCTGTAAAATTACAAATTAATCTAACATTAGATGTATATATTAAATTTTTATTTTCATCTAAATCATAGATAATACCAGATAATATATCTTTTCTATCGTTATCTGCAAGAATTCCTGTAAGAATATCTTTCATCATTACATCGTTAACTGCAAGAAGTTCTAAACTTAAATCATTATTTAAAGTATCCATCAATAACTTAATAGGTAATAATTTAGTATTATAAATATGAAAAACATTACATTTACTTTTGTGATTTAATATTTTCATAATTGCATCTGTAGCTAAGTCAACTGGAGTAAGCTCTATAGAATGTGGTAGCAAGTATTTAGGAAATGCATTTATTTCAATAAATGATTTAATACGTTTCGCGAAAGCATTTTCATCAGCATTCATTTGGAATACACCATCTGAATATCTGTTAGTAATATTACCCATTCTTAATATTTGTGCATCTAGACCATTTAGAATTGATTCTAAAACTAAAAGTTCAGCTCTAAACTTAGTTGTAGAATATACTCCTTTAATGTCTTGTCCAACATAAATATTTGTTTCTCTAAATATTTTCTTTTTATTAATATTTTCGGATGTTTCTACTATAGTTTCCTCTTTTTCACCATTACCAGAAATACTTATTGTTGATATATGCAATAATCTCTTTTTAGTTTTTTTACAAAAATCAATTACATTTTGTGTACCATTAACATTAATTTCTTCGAATTTTTTCTTTATACCAAAATGTTTAACTAATGCTCCAGAATTAATAACTGCATCAATATTTTCTGACAACATAGTATAATCTTTGCTTGATAAACCAAGATTTTCTTCTACTATATCTCCATGAATTACTTTAATTCTGTTTGAAAATTCTTTTTTATATTTGTCTCCAAAATAAAATTTTAAAGTATCTTTTAAACGTTTATCAATATTAATACTATTTTTAGGTCTTACTAAACAATAAATTGTTCCCTTATTATTTTTCATAAATGCATCTAAAATATGAGCACCTAAATATCCAGTTGCACCTATTAATAAAACATTTTTTATTTTTGCTTTTTTAATTGTTTTTAAATTATCAATAGTATTTCTACTTAAAACTTCTTTTAATTTGTTATAATCATAATTTTTAATAAATTCTTCATCACTGCGGTTTGATTTTTCAGATAATTCTTTTATTGTAGGATGTGTAAATATATCACTATATTCAAAATCTAGACCATATTTAACTGCTTCTATTTGCATACTGATAGCAGCAACTGAGTCTCCTCCTATATCAAAGAAATTATCAGTTATAGATATATCTTCTATTTTTAAGATATTCTTCCATATTTGTAATAGCTTTTCTTCATTAGAATTTAATTCTTCTATATTTACTTTACTATTTACAACAGGTTTATTAGGCTCTGGCATAGGAAGAGCTTTTCTATCAATTTTTCTGTTAATTGTATATGGCATTTGTTTTAGTTTTACAAAATATGTAGGTACCATATATGGTGGAAGAGCTTTTCTAAGAGTATCTCTAATTAAATTCTCTTCCACATTATTAGCTGCATAGTAGCCACATAAGAATTCGTTACCATCTATTTCGATTTTATTTACTACTGCAGATGTTACGCCTTCTATATTTAGCATTACGTTTTCAATTTCACCAAGCTCAATTCTTAAACCTCTTAATTTTATTTGATGATCTATTCTACCTAAGCATTGAACTTTTCCATCAAATGTCCATCTTCCAATATCACCTGATTTATACATTTTTCCTTCGCCAAAAGGATTCCTTAGGAATTTTTCAGCTGTAAGTTCAGGTTTTCCGATATATCCTAGACCTACTTGGATTCCAGAAATATATATTTCTCCAACAACACCAACAGGAACTCTTTTCATGTTTTTATCTAAAATATGAATTTGTGTATTCATTATTGGGGGACCTGTTGTAATTTCTGTTTCTCCATCTAAATTTTGAACATTAGAAAGTATAGTAATTTCACTAGGGCCATAAATATTGTATATTGTTATATCATCTGCGAGTGCCCTTAAATCTTGAACAAATTTTTCTGGTAATGGCTCTCCACCGAAAACCATGTTTTTAACTCTAGCTAAAGCTGTATCTGGTTCACGATTATCATAATTAATTTTCATTAAGCTAGGAGTTACAGTCATTACATCAACATTGCATTTTTTAATTAATGCATCTAATAATTTTGGATTTCTATGTTCAGCATTATTAGCCATTGCAATTTTTAGTCCATGTGTTAATGATACTATAATTTCATATACAAATATATCAAAAGGTGTAGATGTTACAGAAGCTATACAATGTTTATTTCCTTCTTTTAAGTAATCTAATACTAAAGTCATTGCTTTAACCATATTTGCAAAACCAACATGGTTTAGCATTGTACCTTTAGGTTTTCCTGTAGAACCAGATGTGTATATTAAATATGATAAATTTTGTTTATCTATTTTTATATTAGGATTGTTAAAGTTTTTACCATAAATTTCATCAATATTTAAATCTATTTCAATACAGTTTTCTATTGATTCTACTCTATCTTTTAATTCTTTTTGAGTTAATACATAACGTGTTTTACTATCTTCTAAATAATATTTTGTTCTTTCAATAGGGTAAGTAGGATCAACATTAAAGAATGCTGCTCCAGCTTTTAAAATTCCCATCATACATACAATAGTTTCAAAAGAACGATTTGTCATTATACAAACAATGTCATTTGATTTAATACCTTTTTCAATTAAATGATGTGCTAAGCTATTTGCTTTTTTATTTAATTCTTTGTATGTAAGAGTTTTATCTTCACAAATTATAGCTATATCATTAGGATGATTTTTTACTTGTTCTTCAAATATTGAAACAACAGTGTCATCATTAATAGGTCCATCTGTATTGTTAAATTTATCAAGTATAGCAATTTCATCTTTAGTTAAGATTTCTAAATCTTCAACTGTTGTATCAATGTTTTCAAGCATTTGATTTAAGATAAACATATAATGATTTAAGAAACTTTCTATTGTTTCTCTTTTAAATAAGTCTGAATTGTATTCCAAATTAAATGTACAAATGTCTGGAACTATTTCCATCCAGATATTAAATTTTGATGTTTTTGTGTCAGCAGTAATTAATTCTAATGTTGCATCATCGATTTTATATTCATCTTTTTTAGTATTTTGATATGTTAAAACTATATCTAATAAAGATGGATTATTATTTAATTTTTTTGCAACCAATTCATAAGGATATGGTTGATTTGAAAGACTAGCCGTTACAGTATCTTGAACTGATTTTAATAAATCAGAAATACTGCTATTAATTTCTATATTTTTTCTTAATACTATATTGTTTACAAACATTCCGATCACATCAGAAATTTCTTCAAAATTTCTACCTGCAAATGGACTTGCTACTATTAAATCAGTTTGTGAAGTATATTTGTATAGCACAACATATAACGCAGTAAGGAATAAGGTATATTCTGAAACATTTAGTGATTTTGCTAAATCTTGTAGTTTCTCAAATATTTCCTTTTGCATAGCATATGATATTTTATCTCCATTATAGCTTTTTGAATTAGTAGCGGGATAATCATATGGCAAATTAAGTACAGGTATATCTGTATTTGAACATACAGATGACCAATACTTATCGTATTCTTTTATTTCTTCACTATTTATATAATTGTTTTCCCAAATAGAATAATCAATGTAATTAAAATCTGATTCTTGTAATTCTTCATCATTATATAATTTGCAGAAATCTCTCATTAATATATTTAGAGAAACACCATCAACTATAATATGGTGAGAATCTAATAAAATTAATGTTTTTTTGTTATCTAATGCACATACAGATACGCGAAGTAGAGGTGCTTTAGATAAATCAAAAGGTCTTGGAAATTCATTAATAATTTTATTTATATCTTTTTCATGACCATTAAATACATCTATGTTTATATCTTTTATATCTAAAACTTCTTGTACTAATTCTTCTCCATTTAGTACGAAGCGAGTTCTAAAACTAGAATGTAATTCTAGTATTTTTGAAAATGCATTTTTGATTTTACCAATATCTAATAATTTATCTACAAGTAATGCTCCAGAAATATTATATACTAAATTATTTTCAGATACTTTTTTACTAGAATAATATGTTCTTTTTTGAGCAGAAGATAATGGATAATAAATTTGTTTATCTGCTTTTGTAAGTTTAATATTATTAATTATATTTTCACTATTAGCAATTAAATCAGACAAATCTTTAATTACAGGATTTTCTAAAACATCCTTAACAAAGAGTTGCACACTAAATTTACTATAAATCATAGTACATAAATTTATAGCTGTTAAAGAATCTCCTCCTAGTTCAAAGAAAGAGTCATCAATACTTATATTTTCTATTTCTAATAAATCTTTTAATAGATTAATTAGTAGTTCATCCATACTATTTCTAGGTAACAAAATTTCTTTTGACCTTGCTTCGAAATTTGGCATTGGTAGTTTTTTTCTATCAATTTTTCCGTTTACATTATATGGCATTTGTTCTAGTCTAACTAAATAGTGAGGTATCATATATTGTGGTAGTTTAGCTCTTAAATAATTTCTTAAAGCAGATTCATCTATATCGTTTTTAGATAAATAATAAGCAATAATATATGTGTGAGCTAAATCTTTGTGTGTTATAACTATACAATTTGTTATATTTGGGTAAGAGTGCAAAACTGTTTCAATTTCCTCTAATTCTATTCTAAACCCATTAACTTTTACTTGAAAATCATTTCTTCCTAAAAAGTGAATTTGTCCATTATTATCTATGTATCCTAAATCTCCTGTTAAATACATAGAGCTATCATTGAAGAATGGATCAGTTATAAATTTTTCTTTGTTATAAGTAGGATTATTTATATAACCATTTCCAACACAATCCCCAGATATGGCAAGTTGTCCTACTATATTGTTAGGAAGTAAATTATTTCTAGCATCTAGTATATATACACGTGAATTAGAAATAGGTTTTCCAATAGGTGGTTCTGCATCTGAAATTGATGACTCTACAACAAAAGTTGTAGCTACGTGAGTTTCAGCAGGACCATAGTGATTGTGTATTTTTATATTATTAGAAAGAAGAGTTCTAATTCCGTTTGTAAGAACTAATTTTTCTCCAGCTGTGATTATATTTTTTACATTGTTAATTAATAATTCTACTGCTTTATCATTATCTGCCAAAAGCTTTAAATAAGCAGGAGGAATAAATAATGTATCTATAGAATGTTTATCAATATATTCTGATAGTGTTTGAATATTTTTTCTGATATCATCTTTAATTAGAACAAGGGCTAATCCATTTAATAATGCAGAATATATTTCTTGATAACTTACATCAAAACTCATAGTAGCAAATTGTAAGATACTATGTGCATTATCTAATAAACCTGTTTTATTTTTTTCAAATATTACAAGGTTAATCATATTTTTATGAGTTATAGTTACTCCTTTTGGTTTTCCGGTTGAACCAGAAGTAAATATTATATATAAATTACTATTTGGATTAAAATCTTGTTTTATATTAAACTTACTAGAAAAGCTATTATAATTATTTATAGCTATGTTTATTAAAGATATATCACAATTAATATTTTTTAAAACAGACATATCTTCATTACCCAATATATAGTTGATAGAAGAGCTAGAAATCATATATTCAATTCTATCGATAGGATAAGTAGGGTCTATTGGAACATATGTACAATTTAATTTTAGAATGGCTAAAATTCCAATAATAGAATCGAATGAGCGAGATGTAAGAATTCCTACATTAGTTTTAGAATTTATTCCATTATCCAACAAATAATTAGCTAATTTATTTGCTCTTTCATTTAACTCTCTATATGTTAATTGCTCATTTTCAAAAATAACAGCAACATTATCAGGTGCTTTTTCTACTTGTTCTTCAAAAAGCTGTGTGATTGTTTTATCTTTTGGATAATCTGCTTTTGTATCATTAAAATCATATAATATTTTTCTTTTTTCATCAGGTGTAACTATTTCTATTTCGTTTAATTTAATTTCTTTATTTTCTAGAATTTGATTAATTATATGCAAAATTCTAGCATGAATAGAGCAAATATCATCAATAGTATATTTGCTGATTAAATAATCATATGCAATATTTATATTTCCAGTATCATTTACATCAAAAAGATGTATATCTATATCATCAGAAATATTGTTGTTTTCAACCCATCTAGAAGTATATGGAACTTTAACAGTTTCACTACTAGTTTTTGAGTTTTGATAAGAAATTAATACATTATATAAATTTGGAGTACTATTATTTTTAACTCTTAAATCTTCTAATAAATATTGATATGGATATTTTTGATGTCTAAACACTTTCAAAAAGTCTGTTGAGATTTTAGAAATAAAATCACCAAATATTTCATTATGATTTAAAGATACTTTAAATGGAATAGTACTTATAAACATACCAGGTGTTTTCTTTTCTTTAAAATTTCCTCTGTTTAGAATAGGAGTTCCAATAACAAATTCATCTAAACCTGAAACTCTAGATAAATACACAGAAAATACACCCATAAAGAAATTAAAAATAGATGATTTTTTTGTTTTACAAAATTCATTTATTAGAGTTATAGTTTCTTTTGGAATAGTAAACATCTTTCTTTTGGATTTACAGCTTATTTCCTTAGTTTCTTGTTTCATACTAGGAAATGTTGCTACTTCTGGAATCGTTTCAAACATTTCATTCCAAAAAGCTTTATCTTTATTAAATTTTTCACTATTTAAATATTCATTTTCAGAATGAATATAGTCTATATATGAAGGTTGTTCATTTGGAATTTCTTGATTAGTAATTAAAGATTCATAATTTCCCATTATTTGATTACAAATAATACCTGTTGTCCAAGCATCAAAAATTAAATGATGTGCATTTATTATAAAGCCACCATGTCCATCTGGGAATTTAAATAATTTGAAATCAAAAAGAAAGCTATCTAATGTGTTAAAAGGAATATCACATACCTTTCTTTCCAAAGATTTTAAATCTTTATCAGTTTCAACTGATATTAATTCTATATTAAATTCAGTAAAATTATCTACATACTGCATAGCAGTACTATCTTTTACTGTGAATTTTAATCTAAAATTATCATTATTTTTTACAGTAAGATTTATTGATTTTTCTAAAGCCTCAAAATCTACTTTTTGTGAAACGATTACAGTACCTGTAATATTTTCGATCGACGTCCCTTTATAAAATTGCTCTGTTAGCCATATTGATTTTTGGGGATTCGTTAAAGCGTACATGTTTTTTGACATATAATCACCCTCGCTATTTGCAAATTTTATATATTTAATATATCTAATATATCGTAAAATAATTGATAAATCAATAATTCTTCTATATTGTAACATAAAATATAAATTTCTGTAAACAGTTTGATAGAAAGTTATAAAAATAGACAATTTTCGACAATTATGCAAATTTTACAAATCGTAGGAGTCGATGCCCACATCGACCCGAAAAAACAGATTGATTTCGGGCTGATGTGGGCATCGGTCCCTATAACATTTGTAATAAAATTAATTATAAAAAACACGGATTTTCTATGACTAAAATAACAAAAAAAGGAAAGTATAATATAGAGGTGGAAAGATGTACGAATACAAAAAAAGGGAAAGCAAATTCAAGAAAGCTATTGGTTTAATTATATTAATGCTAATTGTTGCATCTGTTAGTATATTTATATACGATATGTATGTAAATATAGATGTGTATTCAAGTGAACAACAAAATCAAAATTCAGGAGCAACTAGAGTTTCGTATACTCAAGATGTAAAAACAAATTCAAATGATGGTATTACTAACATATTGGAAAACACTATAAAATGTGTAGTTGGTATTTCAAAGATAAAAAATACAGGTAATTCAATATTTTTAAACAATAGTACAGAAGCCCTAGGACTTGGAACTGGAATAATAGTTTCAGAGAATGGATATATTTTAACAAATTGGCATGTTGCAGGAGATAAATATAGCAGATGCTATATTACACTTGAAAATGGTAAGACTAATGATGGAAATGTAGTATGGGCAGATAAAGATTTGGATTTAGCTATTGTTAAAATAAATGGAACTGGATTAAATTGTATAACATTAGGAGATTCAGATGGTATAAAAATTGGACAAAATGCTTATGCAATAGGAAATCCAATTGGTGTTGAATTTCAAAGAACAGTAACATCAGGTATTATAAGTGGAATTAATAGAACAATAAAAATAGATGAAGAAAATACTTGGGCATATATGGAAGACTTAATTCAAACAGATGCAACGATAAATCCAGGAAATAGCGGTGGGCCGCTTATTAATTCAAATGGAGAAGTAATTGGAATTAATACTGTGAAAATAACAGAAGCAGAAGGTATAGGTTTTGCTGTTCCAATTAATATAGTAAAACCAATAATAGAAAGTTTTAAAAAGAACGGAGAGTTTAATGAGGCATATCTTGGGATTTTTGCTTATGATAAAAATGTGATTCCATATTTAGATTCAAGTATAGATTTTAATTCAGGAATATATGTAGCACAAATTTCAGCAGATGGACCAAGTTATAATTCAAGATTAAGAACAGGAGATATAATAACTAAAATTGATGAGATAGCTATAAATAAAATGAGTGAACTAAGAACATATATATATACTAAAAAAATAGGAGATCAAGTAAATCTTACAATATTAAGAAATAATAGGGAGAAAGTTATAAGTATAAAACTGGGAAGAAAAAGTTAATATTTTTATTGCCAACAATTTACTCTAATGATAGAATTACATTAAGATTTAAAAGGAGGAGTAAATATGAAAGATAAAAATACAGTATTTTATAAATGCCCAATATGCGAAAACCTTATAGGTTTAATAGATGGAGATATTAATCACATGATGTGTTGTGGAAGAAAAATGGAATTATTAGTAGCAAATAGTGAAGATGCAGCAACAGAAAAACATGTTCCAGTTTATGAAAAAGTTGAAGATGAAATAGTAGTAAGAGTTGGAGAAGTAGATCACCCAATGGATAAAGACCATTATATAATGTGGATTGCACAAGTCAGTGATAATCAAACAACAAGAGTAAGATTATATCCAGAACAAGGAATTGCAGTAAGATTTAAATATATACCAGGTTCAATATTATATGCATATTGCAATAAACATGGACTTTGGAAAGCTGATGTGAAATAGGATTTTGGGGACTGCCCCCAAAATCCTATTAAAGTATTGCCCCTAAAACCAAAATTCCCAAATTATCATTATAAATTTCGTTAAATTGACTAATTGGAAGCGGGCTTCTGCCAATTCCTGCTTCTATTGTAAACCCGGGGCGCCTGTATTCTTGTAAAAACCAGTCTTTGTACCCTGCAAAACTAGATTCAAAAGGAACATCAGCTAATTTATATCCACTAACATTTGCAAAAGTTTGACCAATTGATTCTGCTTCTAGAGGAGCATAATTTTGAAATTGCCAATAAATTTCTTGACCTTGTGTATGATAAGCAAGGATTAATCTAAAATTATGGAAAAGTGTAAAATTATATAAAGCAAGAGATTCAGGTTCGGTAAGAGGACCAAAACCTACAAAATCACGAGGTGCAGGGGTTTTAAATCCTTGAGAAAATTTTATTTCTCTCGCCTCATCCCAACCTGCAGGAAACTGCAGATTTAAATCTACACCTCTAATGTTTGCTTTCCATCCATTTGGGAAAGAAATAGAAGGATAATTATTTGCAATTGCTTTAGCTTGATTATAAATTGTAGTCTCAGGCTTAATTTGACCTGTAACTAAATTAACACCATCTGGATTGCACATAGGAACAATATAAATAGAAGTGCTATTAAATAGCTCTCTTGCTCTGTAACTATAAATAGTAGTATTATTAACATATGCTAAACAAAACTCTTCAATAAATTTCATAAGTAGAGGAGAAGTAATCCATTCATTTGCATGAATTGATGCACTATAAAAAACTTCTGTATTTCCAGATCCTATTCTAATATATGGAATAGAGTTATTAAGAACACTATTACCAATTAAGCCAATTTCCAAAAACGGATATATTCTAGAAAGAGCATTAATGTTTAATTCTAAAATATCTGAACTATAACTTATATTAGTAGGAACAATATTTCCAAATGGCACAATAATTGTTTGACCAATTTGCAAATTGTTTGCATTAATGTTAGGGTTAGCAAAAATAATTCTAGATACAGTAGTATTAAAATTTCTTGCAATACTATTTAAAGTATCGTTTTCTTTAATTGTATATGCAGTTCTTCCGTTTATATATGGGAAAAGTGCGTCCCAAGTTGAAGGACCTACAATACCATCAGGAGTTAATCCAAAATTCCTTTGAAATCTAATTACAGAGTTTTCCGTTAATTGTCCAAAATTTCCATCTATAATTCCAGAATAAAAACCTAATTTCATTAATGTACTTTGTAAAAGCTCCACCATTGGACCTGTTGAACCAAAACGTAATGTTTCCATATAATCACCTATAATAATATATTAATATTAATTAGTTTTTGTGAATTTTAGGAAATATAAAAAATCCCAAATAAATTTAGGGATTTTTTGATGATTGTTTATAAAATATT
The DNA here is from genome assembly GCA_045602745.1 of Clostridia bacterium. Classification (GTDB taxonomy): domain Bacteria; phylum Bacillota; class Clostridia; order TANB77; family CAG-508; genus CAG-452. The sequence continues at coordinate 25,338 of JAZSCD010000013.1, forward strand.
TTAAAAAGTTTTATCATTTAATATTTTATCTATATTATCTTTTCCAAGCTTTTCTGGTGTTCTACCATTTTCACGCATATCTCTTCCAAGAGCAGCAGATGCTATTTCTATTAAAGAGGTACATATTGGAGTTTTTACATTAAGTTTTTTTCCAAGTGATTCTAGCATAACTAATCCTTGAGGAACATCCTCTGAAATATAACGAGAATCAACAACTATTGGACCTTTTGCTCTAGTAGGCATTGCAGCATACCAAAAGAATACTTCTTTTGCATCTCTTGTATCATCTAATGAATTTCTAAATTTACATGCTTCAACATATGGTAGACGATCAAAACCAAGTTTTTCAAGAACATCCATTTTTTCTGCATCAAGTTTTTCTAAAATATTCCATGTACTAGGAGTAAAAACTTCGTGATACATGCAGTAATCTCCATTAGTTTTTTCAATTCTAGGAATACTCATAATTGCTCCAACTGTATGAACAATAAGATTAGGATTGTGCAGAGCTGCTTCAACAACACTTGAAAGATAAGTGAATGGAAAACCAAGACCATTTAATTTATTAATAGCTTCTTCACGTCTATTACATGGATATATACCAATAGGATTACGAACATTTCTGAAACCAACTTTGATTACTCCTGGTTCAGAAATTCTACAATCAATAAATGAACTTTGAGCTTCTGCAACAATAATTTTTTTGTTGCAATGCTTTAAAACATAGGCAGTAGAAAGATAGCCTGGATTTATTAGAAGAATTTGGTTATCTTGTAGATATGGTGATATTTTTTGAATTAATTCTTCATGATAATTAGTTTGTATGTATATAATTACAACTTCTGCTTCAGATAATAAAGATAAATCTCTTGTAACACGGTAAATATTAGAAGTTTTTACTTCACCTGATTCGTGTAAAGATATTTTTCCGTTGTTTTGGGCTAGATAATTAAAATTTTCATCATGCATAGCATTAGAAGTCTTTATTAAAGTAACTTCATGATTTCTATAAGATAAATCTCCTGCAACAGCGCATCCGGCATTACCAGCACCTAATATAGCAATTTTCATTTTATTTTACCCCCTGTAATTTTATTAAATAACTCTTTAGATCCATAAGTTTTACCCATTTGCTGACCTAATATACCAGGTTTATCATTGGCTTCAATTATTACAATTTCATTATTAGAATTAAGTGTAAAGTCAAATCCAATAATTTTCAAATCTGGTGATTGTTTTGCAGTTTCAACTGCGGTATTTACAATTTCGTTCCACTTTGGAATTTTAAATCCTTTAAATTTTACATTTGTATTTGGATGAAATGGTATTTTTTTACCAATAAAATTTAGTGCATCAGTTGATACTTCTCCATTTGTAATATCTATAGGAGCGCATAATCCACTGCTAGATAAATTATCTATTATTGATCCGTTGCTTCCAATTCTTAAAAATGCAGCATATACTTTTATAACATTATCTAAATTAGATGTAAGAACTCTTATAGTATTAACACTTTGAGGATGTAATGAAGAAAATTCATCACATTGGACAACTAGTTCTTCAATAATTCGATTTTCATTTTTTAATTGTTCAAATAATTCATTCAAATTATTTTCATTGGCTTTTACAATACATACACCAGTTCCACCATATCCATCATCAATTTTAGAAATAAATGAAGGATGTTTTTTACAGAAAAATTGAAAGTTTTCAAAAGAACTATCATTAGGATATAGCCAATCTCTTCTTAATAAATCATTATATTTAGTATTAAATAAATGTTTTTTTCTAAACAAATCATGAAAAGTATCATTATGTAGTTTGTCCCAAATAATTTCTTCGTAGAATGAACCTACAAAAGTTTTTCTTTGCTTTCTATTTTTGTTATAAAATTCAAAAAAGAAATATTCTTCAGATTTTATTTTATAAAAGCATGAACAAAAATGCATATCAAAAACAAGTGATATAAATTTTAAATTTGATAATTTTTTGAAGTGCGTTTGTGCAACTTCTTTCAATGATAAATATTTTTCTTTACTATTCAATTTTCTCCTCCTAATAAAAAAACAAACAAATAACTTATATCATATTTCTACAATATTTGCAATAATAGACAATAATATTAACATTGCAATTTTTATATAATTATATTATTATAAATAATGTAGGGGCACAGCCTTTGAGGCAGACAATATAAAAATATGAAAGGTAATAAAAAATATGGATAAATTAGAAATATTAAAAAAAGTGGATCACACAATTCTAGCACAAACTACTAAATGGGAAGATATAAAGGAAATATGTGATGAGGGAATTGAATACAATACAGCATCTGTATGTATACCACCAAGCTATGTAGAACAAGCAAGAAAATATGTAGGAGACAAACTAAAAATATGCACAGTAATTGGCTTTCCAAATGGATACAATACTACTAATGTAAAAGTTTATGAAGCATTAGAAGCAATAGAAAAAGGTGCAGATGAAATTGATATGGTTATAAATATCGGATGGCTTAAAGATAAAAAATATGAAGAAATTGAAAATGAAATAAAAGCTATAAAAACTGTATGCAGAAATAAAATACTAAAAGTTATAATTGAAACATGTTTATTAACAGAAGAAGAAAAAATAAAAATGTGTGAAATAGTAGATAAATCAGGGGCAGATTATATAAAAACATCAACAGGATTTTCAAGTGGAGGAGCTACATTTGAAGATATAAAATTATTTAAAGAAAGTTTAGAAGGAAGTAAGTTAAAAATAAAAGCAGCAGGAGGAGTAAAGTCTTTTGAAGATGCTTGAAGAAACAATAAAATGATGATAAAATATTTATGTTAACACCGATAATGTTTGAAGAGAGGTAATTTTAATGAAAAATGGAAAAAATTCCAAGCAAAGAATATTACAATTTTTTAGAAGAATAGTAGGTAAAGAAGAACCATTAGGAAATAATAAAAAAGATAATGAAGAGCATTTAAAATTAAAAAAAATGTTGGCACAAATTGATTATCCTTCTACAGACGCAGAAATATGCGATTTTCATGAAAGATGCAAAAGATTTGAAAGGTATGAAGATAAATCATTTGATTTTTGGGCAATGGAAAATAATTATATTTTATATCCGAAATATCAAAATGTGCCATTAAAAAAGAATCAAGGGAAAGAACAAAAGGAGCGTTAAATTAAGAAAAAGGGATTGTCCATTTGAAGTGAGCCTTTTGGGATTTACTTCAAATGGACAATCCTTTTTTTAGGTAATTTCAGAGGAGTCCTTAGAAAATAGCTCTTACATATTGAAAAACACTATTTTTTTTGATAAAATTAGACAAGAATAGAGTAGAATTTAAGTAGTTAAGTGTTACTAAACGGGAAGTTGTTAGTAAACGAAAAGGGAACCAAACCTTGCTAACTTATTTTCGCATTCCGCTATTAAACAAAGAAATATCTTTATTTAACGTGGAAGCTCCATTAAAGAAAAGGGGGGCTTTTTATTATGACTAAATTAGGTATAACAAAAAGTAAAAAAATTATTTTATCTGCAATGCTATTAAGTATTTTAATAGTTCTTTCAAGGTTTTTTTCAATAAAATCAACATTTTTAGTAATTAGTTTTAGTTTTATTCCAATAATGCTAGCAAGTATTTATTTACGGACCTAAATATTCTGCAATAATAGCAGCACTTGGGGATTTAATAGGTGCAATTCTATTTCCATTTGGAGCATATTTTCCTGGATTTACAATATCTTCAGCAATGATAGGATTGGTTTATGGAGTATTTTTATACAAAAAACCGGAAGAAAACAGAAAAGATTTTAAATTTAGTATTCAATTAGTTATTAGCAGTATTATAGTTCTTGGAGGAATTAAAATATTACTAGAATCAGTATTTTTAAATGTACTATATGGAAAAGCATATTTTGCTGTAATTGCATCAAGACTAGTAACGGAGAGTATAATGCTACCTGTGCAAGTAATTACAATATTTTTACTAGAAAAATACTTAAGACCATTTGTAAAAAAATATTTGTATAAAGAAGAAAAAATAACAATTGATGAATATTTAAGTGGATTTGATAAAGTTACAAAAGATCCAAATTTGGATGCTATGAAATATATTATGGAGAAATTTAATAATCCAGAAAAACAAACAAAATTTATACATGTTTCTGGGACAAATGGAAAAGGAAGCATTTGTGAAATGCTTGCAAGTATTTTAAATAATACAGAATATAAAGTTGGAAAATTTATATCTCCACATTTAATAAGATTTAATGATGGTATATGGATTAATAATAAAGAAATTTTAGATGCAGAAGTAGAAGAAATACTACTTCCGTTATCTGAGGTGATAGAAGAATATAATAGAACTCACAAAGTTCCAGTAAAATGGTTTGAGGCAATAACTTCACTAGTTATAATATATTTTGCAAAACAAAAATGTGACTTAGTAATTTTAGAAACAGGTCTTGGTGGATTAAATGATTGCACAAACATAGTAGATGGAGAAATTGCAGTTATTGCAAATATTGGATATGATCATGTAGATATATTGGGAAATGATATTTTAGAAATAGCAAAACACAAAGCTGGAATAATTAAAGAAAATTCAGAAACAGTAATTGCAAGACAAGATGAAATAATGCAAATTATAGAAGATGAATGTAAAGATAAAAATAGTAAGTTACATATTATAGAAAACGAAGACATAAAAAATTATTCGTATAACAAAGATATGCAAAAATTTGATTATAAAAGCTATAAAAATATAGAAATAAATTTAAAAGGGAAATGCCAAACAATCAATGCTTCTCAAGTTTTAGAAGTAGTAGATATATTAAAACAAAAAGGATATAAAATTTCTGATGAAGCAATATATAATGGCTTAAAAACAATTGTGCATAGAGCAAGAATGGAAGTTTTAAAAAAAGACCCATTAATAATATTTGACGGTGGGCATAATGAAAATGCCGTAAAAAACTTAGAAGAAAATATAAATCAATATTATTCTAAAAATAAAAAAGTGTATATTGTATCAATTTTAAATACAAAAGATTATAAAACAATTGTACAAAATATATGTAGGGACAAAAATGGAATTTTCTTTTTTACTAGTGGAAATGATAAAAAAAGATATGTATCTAAACATAAACTATATAAAGAAGCGAAAAAATATTTAAGTGAAAATATATACGAAAAAGATTTAGAAGAGGCAGTAAAAATAGCGGTGGAAGAATATAAAAATAGAACAATATTAATTGTAGGAAGCTTTTATGTATATAAAACTGTAAAAGAGGTTTTGGGAAATGATTAGACTAGAAAATGTTAATTTTAGATATAAAAACGGAAGATATATATTAAAAGATATTGATTTAGAAATAAAAGAAGGCGAATTTATTAGCATAATTGGAAAAAATGCTTCTCGGGAAATCTACACTAGCTAAAATTATTTCTGGATTAGAAGTTCCAAATAAAGGACAAGTTGTAGTTGATGGAATAAATACTTCAAATAAAAAAGAATTTTTAAATATAAGAAAAAAAGTTGGAGTGGTATTTCAAAATCCAGAAAATCAAATTTTATTTAACAATGTATTTGATGACATTGCATTTACTTTAAAAAATTTAAGTATAGATAATTATAAAGAAAAAATAGAAAATTCTCTAGAAAAACTTAGTATGAAAGAATTTTTAAATAGTGAAAGTTATGATTTATCTCTAGGACAAAAACAAAGGGTTACTATAGCAGGAGTGGTTTCTGCAGAACCTAAGTATATAGTTTTAGATGAGCCTACAACAATGATAGATCCAGAAGGTAAAGAAGAGGTATATAGTCTGATTAAAAACTTAAAAGAACAAAATTATACTATTATTTATATAACAAATTTTATAGACGAAATATTAATGTCAGATAAAATTATTGTTATAGAAGATGGAAAAATAATTAATACATTTGCAAAAAAAGATATATTAGATAATATAGAATTTTTAAAAGAACATGGAATAAAAATACCATATGGTGTAGAGCTTGTATATGAATTAAAAAAGAATGGGGTAGATTTGAGAATAGAAAGTTGGGATAAAAACGAAATTATAAATAAGATTGTAGGGGCTGCTACCTAGGGCAACTCGCAAAAGGAGAATACAGAAAATGAAAAACATAATTAAATTTACTTTGTTTTTAATTTATACAATAGGAATATTTTTTATAAATAATTATATTACACATGGAGCAATTGCTATTTTTAATATAATTCTTATGGTAATTCTTAAAATTAATTTAAAAAATGCAATAAATAATATGATTGAATTATCATTATTCATAGTATTTACAGTAATTATTAATATAATATTTGCAGATTTAGAATTTGCTACATTAATAGGTATAAGATTAATTCTAATATGTAATTTTAGTTATATTTTTTCTAAAACTATTTCAAATACAGAGATTGGAGAAGTAATAGAAAAATTAGTATATTTATTAAAAATATTTAAAATTAATCCAAAAGAAATTGGATTGTTGGTAACAATAGCAATATCGTTTATACCAATTATGAAAGATGAGTTTTCACAAATAAAGAATATATTAAAAGTAAAAGGGATAAGACCAACTAAATTAAATTTATTAAAAAACCTGAATTTAATATTTAGACCATTTTTAGTTTCAGTTTTGCAAAGATTAAATGAAATAGAAATGTCACTAAAAGCAAAAGGATATCAAGAATAAATTTTAGAAAATTTACAGAAAAAAATTGAATATTGTTTTAATTAGTGGTAAAATAGCCTTTAGTGATTTTTACAAAAAGGGGATATAAAAATGAGAAGTTTAATTAACAAATGGACTAGGGCTGCAATACCTGCACTGTTATTACATTGTTCAATTGGAACGGTGTATTGCTGGTCAACTTTTAAAGAAGCAATAGCAGATAAAATAGGCATGAGTACTTTCGCAGTAGGTTGGGCATTTTCACTTGCAATATTTTTCTTAGGAATGTCTGCTGCATTTGCAGGAAAAATGGTAGAAAAAAACATACATAAATCATCATTAATTGCGTGTATATGTTTTAGTTTAGGAATGATAGGAACAGGAGCTTTTATACAATATACATCTGGAATAATAGCATTAATAGGGATATTTTTATGCTATGGATGTATAATGGGAATAGGTCTTGGAATAGGGTATTTAACACCTGTAAAAACATTAATGCTGTGGTTCCCAAAACAAAAAGGACTTGCAACAGGAATTTCAATTATGGGATTTGGACTTGCTAAAGCAATAGCAACACCAATTATGGAATTTATACAAAATAATTTAGGAATTTCTAAAATGTTTTATATTTTGGGAGCAGTATACTTTGTAATGATGTTTGTAGGTCATCTTCTTCTTAAAAAACCAGAAGGATGGGTTGAAGCAAAAGAAGATAAAAAAGGTGAAAACATAATAAAAATGTTTAAAGATAAAACATTTTTAGGAATATGGTTAATGTTCTTTATAAACATACATTGTGGACTTGCATTAATTACATACGAAAAACAAATATTAAAAGTTGCATTTGCAGGAACAGCAATTTTGGGAACAATAATAAGTGTTATACCGTCTGTTACAGCAGCATTTAATGCACTAGGTAGAATTGGATATTCAACTATTTCAGATAAAATGAAAGAAAGAAATACTGTATATAAAATAATTTTCTTAAGCAGTATAGCAATTACTTTAATAGCATTAGCAACATTTGCAATATCAAATGGAGCAAATTCAATTATTTTTGGAATTTTAACAATAATATTATTAGTAGTTGTAAATTCTGGATATGGTGGAGGTTTTTCAACATTACCAGCTTTACTTTCAGAAAGATTTGGAATGGAAAAAATAAGTTCACTTCATGGATTAGCACTTTCTGCTTGGGGAATTGCAGGACTTACAGGAAATAATATGTCTGAATTAATATTAAGTTTAACTAATAAAACTTATGATTACATATTAGTTGCAACAATAGTTTTATATATAGTGGCTATGATAATGTGCATAAAAATGGTAAGCAAAAAAACACCAGAAATTAGTGCAGAAGAAAAGAAAAAAGTTAATGCATAAAAATTAAATAAATAACTGTAGGGGTCGATGCCCACATCGACCCGTTTTTCAAATAAATTGCTAAAATAAAATTTAAAAAACTCAAACGAAAATTAAAGAATATTTTAGTTTGAGTTTTTTTTATTATTCTCCAAAAACACTTATATAATCTTTTTTAAATTTATCAATGCCTATTTCTGTTAAAGGATGTTTAATACACTGCTCAATTACTTTATAGGGAACAGTTGCAATATCTGCTCCTGCTAAGGCACAGTCAATTATATGAATAGGGTTACGAACACTTGCAGATATAATTTTAGTATCTATATTGTGAATACTAAATATTTCAGAAATAGTTTTAATTAAATCAATTCCAGGAGTAGCAATATCATCTAGTCTTCCTAAAAAAGGAGAAACATAGGTAGCACCAGCTTTTGCTGCAAACAGTGCTTGAGTTGAATTAAAAATAAGAGTTACATTAGTTTTAATGCCTTCTTTTGATAAAACTTTAACTGCTTTTAATCCTTCAGCAGTCATAGGAATTTTAACAACCATATTTGGATGAATAGATGCAATTTCTCTAGCTTCTTTAATCATATCTTCTGCCATAACAGTTGTAGCTTTAACTTCGCCGCTAATTGGACCATCAACAATTGATGTAATTTCTTTAATTACTTCATTAAAATTTCTTCCTTCTTTAGCAATAAGTGAAGGGTTTGTAGTAACTCCACAAATTATACCCATATCATTTGCTTTTTTTATTTCTTCTACATTTGCTGTATCAATAAAAAATTTCATACTAAACCTCCTTAAAGATAATTTATAAATATATTAAATCATATAAAGAGAAAAAAGTATATAGTACAAAAAAATAATATATAAGTTGACCATTTTTATGTCAATAGTTGAAATTTACATAAAAATATGATATTATTTTATAGAATTTTTAATATATTAGAAGAGCATATAAGGAGAACAAAAACATATATGAATAATATAAAATTTGATAGAAAAGCTTTAACTCAAGTGTATGAAATATTATTAAGATTAGAAAATAATAAATTTAATAAAATACCAAAAAAAATTATAAAAGGAATAGAAGCTAACAGGGATATAGAATATGAAACAGATTTTAAAGAGATAGAAGAAAATATACTTCCTGATACCGAAAAAATATTAACTAGTATATATACATATTATTTAACAAATAAAGAAGAAAGAGATACAATATTAAAAATGGCAGAGCTAGAAAAAAAGAAAAAATATGGAAATAAAAAAATGTTTAATTAAAAAATAGATAAGAGGGGTAAATATGAAAGATAAATGGAAAGAGTTAATAAATGAGATAGATGAATTTTTATATGGAGAAATGGGATTAGAAACAATTGCATATTCGGATAGAGATTTAAATACTTATAAATGGGATTTAGATAAAATAATTGGGCTCCTAAAACAAATAAAGGAAATGGAAAAAATTCTAACACAGACTCAAAAAGAAAAACTTAATAGTTATAAAGAAGTTTTTTTACAAATAGATAATAAAAAAAATGGCATAGAAAAAATATATACAGAAATAAGAAATATTTACAAAAATATTGAAGAATATTAATTAGCAAAAAAATGGGGATAAAATGGTAAATTTATTAGACAAATTATGTAATAATGAAAATTTGAATAATAATGAATTGATTGAATTTGTAAGAGTAATAAAAGAAAGTGGAAAGCTAAGAATTGTACAAGAAATATTACAAAATGTGCAAGAGGAATACTTTATTCAAGACAAAATTCATGGAATAAATCACAATGAGAGAGTTGTGATTTATTCAGCATATATGGGAATAAAAGAAGGATTATCAGATAAAGAGTTAAGAATACTAATTTATTCTGCATTGTATCATGATTTAGGTAGAAAAGATAAAGAAAAGAATATTAATCATGGTGTTAAGAGTGCTGAATTAATAGAAAGAAATAAAGAAAAGATTTTTAGTGGAGTAAATCAAGAAGAAATAAATTTTATAAAAGCTTTATGTATTAGTCATAGTAATGATGATGATAAAATGAAAGATATTGCAAAAGAAAATGGAATTACAGATATAAAAACTTTTGTTAAAATTGATAGTATTTTAAAAGATGCAGATGCATTAGATAGAGTAAGATTGCCACGCTTTGGAAAACTTGATACTAATTATTTAAGGTCAGATATATCTAAAAAGTTGGTTAGTATAGCACAAAAAATATTTTTTGAGTCTGTTAGCATATATAATGGAGAAGAAGATAAAAAAATAGATGTAGTATTAGAGGATAATGATAATATATATTTGTTTAGGGCCTTAACAGAAGGAAATGTAGAAGATAGAAATAATGGCATAAGAGAAATAAGGCCTAATAGTGTTAGAGAATATGAAAAAACAGGTAAATGGAGAGAATATGACAATAATAGTGAATTAACATTAGAAGAATTATATAAACATATAAGAATCCAATATAAGCATTGCTATACAAATTGCATATCATTAACAGAAGATGCAAATGTTGCTTTAACATATAATTCACAAGACGAAAGATACGTTATAATACGTGTTCCAAAAAAAGATACTAAAAAAGTTATAGATGCAAGAAAATTTTTTATTCAAGAATTAAGTAGAATAGTAAAGAATGCTAATATAAAAGGAAATCCAAAAATACAAAAATTATTTTTTGCTATAGAACAAGCAAGAAGTAATGAAGAATTAAGAAGCATATTAAGAGAAACAAATGAATATATAACAAGTTTTTTTATAAGTAACAGACAATATTTAAGTAAAAAAGAAGAATTAGAATACCATAAGATATTGGCAAAAATAAAAATACTAGAGGATAATAACATTATTGGTAATATAGTAGATAACGTAGAAAATGATAGATTATATAGTGCAATTGCAAATGCCTTTACATCTGCCGAGTATATACATTATGGTACAATTGAAGAAGAAAATATAATTGATTGTAATAAAACATATATGGATATATTATCTTTAATTCAGCAAGCAAAATTTAACGGTGTAGATGAACAAACCATAAAAAGAATTACAAATAAAGTTTTTCAATTGATGAAAAATGGTTATGAAATAACCAATAGTAATATATCTGAAAGAGATAAAATGTTTTTGAGTAGACAATATAGCAAAAAAAAATCATTAAATGATGAACTTTCTATTCAAAAAGCATATGAATTTACAGAAGGATTGATAAGTTATACAGATACACTTATTCAAATTACTGCAATCAGATCATTTGCTGAGGCAATTATCAGAAAAGTCGGAGGCC
>JAZSCD010000014.1:0-17824 GCA_045602745.1 Clostridia bacterium
ATAGTTAAAAAAATAGTAGAAAGATATGATTGGGAAAAAATAATAGGAAGGAAAATAGATGCTAAAGAAGAGTGTGATCTATTAAATATACTATTGAGTAATAATATTTTAAATAAAGGGCGAATAAGAAATTTGATACGAAAATTAGAAGATAAAGGACTAAATGAACAAGAAATATATGGATTAATATTAAATTTAGGTATAAATGGATGTTTAAATGGAAAAAAAGGATGTAGTTATAGTAATATGATTAATGGAATGATAGACATAGAAAAATTAGAGCTATCAGGAGAAGATAAAAAAGTAACAATGAGTACAATGCTAAAAATGAAATCTGAAACAATTGACGAGGAAGAGCAAGAGAGAGTGAAGCAGTCAATGATTAATTTAGGAATTCCAGAAGAATTTTTAAATCAAAAGAATATAAGAAATATATATATAGCAAAAGAAATAGTAGAAAGATATAACTGGGAGAAAACACTTAGAAGAAAAATAAGGGATGAAGAGAAAAAAGATATAATACAATTTATATTATCATATAATCAGTTACATAGACTATTATTAATTAACCTAATACGCAAATTAGAAGATAAAGGATTAAATGAACAGGAAATATATGGAGCAATAATTAATTTAGCTATTAAAGGAATGTTAAATAATAATCGTAAATATAGATATGGTTATCTTCTTAAGGGAAATGTAGACATAGAAGGATTAGAATTAACTCAGGAAGATATAATAGTAACAGGGGACACATTTATAAAAGCTAAACAAGATGTTGAAAAATTAATGAAGAAATTATTAGTAAAATCAAAAAATGCTGGAAATCTTTCTCAAATAGAGTCTACATTAACTGGCTTAATTGAGTTGAATCCTGATAGAAATAATTCAAAGAAAATAGATTAGAGAAATAAATGATTGTTAATATCAAAAGGAGACTGAAAGACTTACCAAATATTAGTGTAAAAAATATTTAAAGTAGGACGAAACATTTTAATATATGATGGAGTAATTAATAGTAAATAGTTAATAATTAATAATATAAAAGATACTAGCTTAGAGCTAGTATCTTTTATATTACATTGCTTCTTTGTATAATCTTATAAAATCTTCTTTTGTAACTTCTCTTGGATTTCCTGGTTTACAAGGATCTTCCATCGCTTTATCAGCAAGCATTTCTATATCTTCTTCTTTACAGCCAACATCAGCAACTCTTTGAGTTACTCCAACTGATTTTGATAATTCTTCAATCATCCATACAAAAGTATTTATAACATCTTGATCATTTAAATCTTTTGAATCTGGTCTTCCGATATGGCAAAGGATTTCTCTAAATCTATCAGCACATACTGCACCATTAAATCTCATAACAGTAGGAAGTAAGATTGCGTTTGCAACACCATGAGGTGTGTCATATACAGCTCCTAATTGATGTGCCATTGAATGTACTATTCCAAGCCCAACATTACTAAATCCCATACCAGCTATATATTGTGCTTTAGACATATTTTCTATAGCTACAGGATCTTTTTCATTTACAGCTCTTGCTAAGTTTTCAAATATAAGTTCAATAGCTTTCATATGGAACATATCTGCCATTAAATTATGACCTTTTGTTATATAACCTTCAACAGCATGTGTTAATGCATCTAATCCTGTTGCAGCAGCAGTTCCTTTTGGAAGTGTTTCCATAAGTTCTGAATCAACAATTGAAAGAACAGGTATATCATTAGGGTCAACACAAACCATTTTAATTTGTTTTTCTTCATCTGTTATAACATAGTTTATTGTTACTTCAGCTGCGGTTCCATGTGTTGTTGGAAGTGCAATTACTGGTAAGCCTTTCTTTTTTGTATTTGAAAGTCCATTTAAAGAAACAACGTCTTCTCTATCTGGATTTTTCATTATTATAGAAATTGCTTTTGCAGTATCCATTGCAGAACCACCACCAACAGCAACTATAGCTGTTGCTTTTGCTTCTTTGCATTTGCTTAATCCATCTAATACGTTTGATACAGTTGGATTTGGTTTTACATCAGCAAATATTTCATATTTGATTTTTGCATCATCTAATATTTTAGTAACCTTTCCTGTAACACCACAATCTAATAGAGTTTGATCAGTTACAACTAAAATTTTTTTAAATCCTCTTGTTTTTATTTCATTTGCAAGTTCAGTTCTAGAACCTCTTCCAAAATAGGAAGTTTCGTTTAATACAAATTTTTCAGCCATTTAAAAAATTCCTCCTTTGAATTAATAATTTAAGTATATATTAATTGTCTCAAGTTTTTCAAAAGTATTATATCAATATTGTTTTTTTAAAGCAATATAAAGTTCGTATATATAATGGATTTTAATATATTGGTTAAAAAAATAAAGATTATATAATTGCTAGGTATTGTAGAATTTAATAAAAGAAAAACCCCACAAGTGTGGGGTGGCAGAGGTTTATTTGCTCTGTCCGTTACTCTGTACTCTTTTGGTTTTGTATCCCTTGGAATTAGGTTTTCCTTTTTCACTCGGGATAGTAACCTTTTCACTAGATGGCTGGAGAAGAGGTAAAGCCGGATGTGTAGGATGACGCCGTTGTTGCCTGTTACTCATAAAATGTACCTCCTGATATAATTTAGTACATAGATAATAACATAAAAAATAAAAGAAAACAAGCATTAGTAGATAAAATAATATGACCATTAGGTAAAAAAATAGTAGAGTAAAATGTAGGGGCAGGGCTTGCTCTGCCCAAATAAATTGAAATTATTACCATTATTACTAAACATATTGAGAAAAATGATAGTATATGATATAAATAAGAAAAAAGGAGGAATTAAAATGTCAAAAAAACTTATTATAATAATTGCAATAGTAGCTGTTGTAGTAATAGCAGCAGTTGTATTAGGAGTTATGGTTTTAAAAGAAAAACCAGCTAAAAATGTAGAAGGAACTTTAGAAGAAATAATGGCAAAAGTTTATGTAGGAATTTCTGAAGAAAATCTTCCAGCATTAATGGACATGCCATTAGATAGTGAAACAGTAGAAGGATTCTTAGGAACAACAGAAGTTAACTTTAAAGAAGCTGTGGCTAGAGAACCAATGATGAGTTCAGTTCCACATTCTGTAGTTTTAGTAAGATTAAATGATGCTAAAGATGCATCTGCAGCAGTAGAAAAAATTAAAGCAAGCGTAAATCCAAGAAAATGGATTTGTGTTGAAGCAAGCAATGTTATTGTAAAAAGTAAAGGAGATTTAGTTATTCTAATTATGGCTGATACAGAAATGACTTCAGCAGATGAAGCAATAGCTCCTAAATTAGAAGCTAATTTTGACAATTTATAATATGCTTTTTTCAAGTATAACTTTTATATATTATTTTTTACCAATAACAATATTCCTATATTTTATAACTCCAAGAAAATATAGGAATATTATATTATTAATAAGTAGTTTGATATTTTATTTTTATGGAGAAAGAAGTCCATTATTAATAATAGCTTGCATATTAAACTACTTTTTTGCTCTATTAATAGATAAAAGTAAGAATTATAAAAAAATCATTTTAAGTATTGGAATAATTTTAAATTTAAGTTTAATTGCATATTACAAATATAGTAATTTCTTTATAGAAAACTTCAACAAATTACTTAATTTAAATATAAAATATTTATCTATAATACTTCCACTTGGAATAAGCTTTTTTACATTCCAAAACATAAGTTATTTAATAGATGTATATAGAAAAGAAGTTAAAGCACAAAAAAACATATTGCAATATGCAACATATATAACATTTTTTCCTCAGTTAATAGCAGGTCCAATAGTAAGATATAAAGATATAAATGAACAATTAGAAGAAAGAAAAGAATCTTTTGATAAATTTGCATATGGAATAAAAAGATTTGTAATAGGACTTTCTAAAAAAGTGTTAATAGCAAATGTAATAGGGGAACTTTGTGCTCTATTAGGACAAGTTCAAGAAAAAACAGTAGTGTTATACATAGCACAGGCTATAGGATATACACTTCAAATATATTTTGACTTTTCAGGTTATAGTGATATGGCAATAGGAATGGGAGCATTCTTTGGATTTGATATAAAAGAAAACTTCAATTATCCACTTATAGCAAATAGCATTACAGATTTCTGGAGAAGATGGCATATATCATTATCTAGTTTCTTTAGAGACTATGTGTATATACCGCTTGGTGGAAACAGAAAAGGTTTTGCAAGACAAATATTAAATATTTTAGTAGTATGGTCACTTACAGGACTTTGGCATGGAGCAAACTGGAACTTTGTTTTATGGGGATTGTATTTCTTTGTATTATTAACAATAGAAAAACTATTCTTAAAAAAATACTTAAAAAATGGGATATTATCACATGCTTATACACTAATACTTGTAGTATTTAGTTTTGTAATTTTCAATGTAGAACAAATATCAGAAATAGGAATATTCTTTAAAAATATGTTAGGCTTTGGAGGATTAAAATTTATAAACTTTGAAACAATTTATTACTTAAAAAATTATTTAGTAATACTTGTATTAGCACTAATATGTGTAACACCACTACTTAAAAATATATCAGAAAAAATATCAAAAAATAAAAAACTTAAAAACATATTTAGTTTTGCAGAAATAAGTGGATGTATTTGCCTGCTTTTAGCATGCACATCATTCTTAATATCAAATTCATTCAATCCATTTATATATTTTAGATTTTGAGGTAATAAAAATGAAAAATAAAATATTAACAATATTATTTATATTAGTTATATTTGGATTTGGACTTTTAAGTACAATAATAAAAGACAAAGAAATATCTAGTTTTGAAAGAAGAAAACTTGCTTCATTTCCAGAATTAAAAAAAGGTTTTACAGAAAAACTAGATAACTACTTATTAGACCAATTTGCATTTAGAAATGAATTAATAAATTTAAATTCTAGTTTAAATAGAAAAATTTTAAACAAAATAGATAATAATGATGTGTATGTTATAGAGAATAATATATACGAAAAAAATTATCCATTAAATGAAGAAAAAACTTTAAAATTTGCAGATAAAATAAACTATATAATAAATAAAATCCCAGAAGAAAATAGAATATATTATTCAATAATACCAGACAAAAGCTATTTTTTAGAAGAAAATAAATATTTAAAATTAGACTATAACAAAATGTATGGTTTAGTTAAAGCTAATACAAATGCAAAATATATAGATATAACAAATGTTTTAAATATAGATGACTACTATAAAACAGACATACATTGGAAACAAGAAAACTTATCAAAAGTTGTAAAACCAATTGTAGAAAATTTAGGAAAAGAATATATACAAGAAAAATATATTGTAAAACAATACAATAATTTTTATGGAGCATCATATTCAAAAGCAGGATTAAAACTAGAGCCAGACACATTAAAATATCTATACATACCAAGTTTTGAGAATGCACAGGTTAATCATTTAGAATTTGGAAACAAAAAAGTATATGATGAAGAAAAACTTCAAAATGTAGATGCCTATGATATTTTCTTATCTGGTGCAAGTAGTTATATAGAAATAACAAATAACAATTTAAATGATAATTCTAAATTAATAATATTTAGAGATTCATTTGCAAGTAGCTTAATACCGCTACTTATACCATATTACAACAACATAACAGTAGTTGATTTAAGATATATAGACTTTGAATATGCAAAAGATAAAATTGATTTTAATAATAGTGATGTACTATTTTTATACAGTACATTAATAATAAATAATAGTGATATATTAAAAGTAAGATAAAAAAATTAAAGGAGTAATATATATGAAATCTATGAAAGAAGAAGCAATAGCATTGTTTAAAGAAAAATACAATTGTTGTCAATCTATATTTTTACCATATAGTAAGTTGTTTGGAATAGATAGAGAAACAGCATTAAAAATGTCATCAGGATTTGGTGGAGGAATAGCACGAATGGGAGAAGTTTGTGGAACTATTAATGCAGCAGTTATGGTTTTAGGATTAAAATATGGTTATACAGACAATAAAGATATAGAACAAAAAGAAAAATTAAATGAAATTATAAGAGAATTTGTAAAGAAATTTAAAGATTCTCATAAAAACATTTACTGTAGAACTTTATTAACAGAAGATGAAGGAGTAGTGCATAAAATGCATTCAGACAAATGTGCTTCAATAGTTGGAGAAGTATGTGATTTGTTAGATGAGTATTTAAATATTAACGATTAATCATATAGGAGAATTAAGTATGCAAAAATATTTTGAAAAATATGAAACAACCATCAGTATTTTATTAATAGTTATTTATATATTAACAAACTCATTCTGTATGCAAAACTTTGGAGAAACAGACTATAGAAGTGTAATTGTAAATTCTATATTATTACTTGCTATAATTTTATTCATAGCAAAAAATAAGCTAGGAGAATATTACGGATTAACCAAATTTCCAAAGTTTAAAGAATTTCTATACTTCATACCGTTATTAATATTAATGTCAGTAAATTTATGGAGTGGAGTTCAAATTAAGAATACTTCATCAGAAATTATCTTCTACATACTTTTTATGATTTGTGTAGGATTTTTAGAAGAAATAATATTTAGAGGATTTTTATTTAAAATGATGGCAAAAGACAATGTAAACACAGCAATAATTGTATCATCATTAACATTTGGAATAGGACATATTATAAACTTATTTAATGGAGCAGCTTTAATACCTACATTAATACAAGTATGTTATGCAGTAGCAGGAGGATATTTGTTTGTTATAATATTTCAAAAAGGAAAAAGCCTTTGGCCTTGCATTATAGCACATGCTAGCATAAATGCATTATCAATATTTGGAGTAGAAAATACAATTTCAACATACATAGCACCAGTATTTTTAATACTAATTTCTATTTCATATGCTGTGTATTTGAGGAAAAAAATAATTGTATGATGGCAAGAAATATGGTAAAATATAAATCGTTAGGGGGAATTGACTATGGGAAAAATATATTTAGTACACTGTTGGGATGGAACAAGCAATGATGGATGGTATCCTTGGATTGAACAAGAATTAAAAAAGTATAATGTAGAAGTTATAAGGTTTGATATGCCTAATACAGCTAATCCAACAATAGAAGAATGGGTTAGTACATTAAATGAAAAAGTAGATAAATTAGATGAAGAAACATATTTTATGGGACATAGTATAGGTTGTCAAACTATCATGAGATATCTAGAAACAAAAGAAGTAACAAAAATTGGAGGAATTCTTTTTGTAGCACCTTGGTTAGATTTGTTGCCAGAAGCGGTAGAAGATGAAGATTCATATAATACTGCGTATCCTTGGATTCATACTCCAATAAATTTTGAAAAAGTAAAAGAATTTTCTAATAATATAAATTGTATTTTTTCAGATAATGATTACTTTGTAGATTTAGCCCAAAAACAAGAATTTAAACAAAAATTAAATGCAAAAACGATCATTGTTAATGAAAAAGGACATATAAGCCAAGATGATGATATATTTGAATTAAATGAAATATTAGAATTAAGTAAAGAAATGTTGAAAGCATAAAGAACATAATTGAAGAAAGGCAGAAAAGAAACAATATGGAAAATTATACATATAAGTATGATAAAGAAATAGATAAAATTAAATTACAAAAATTATTTAAATCTGTAGAATGGAAAAGTGCAGAATATCCTAACAGATTACATGAAGCAATAAAAAATAGTTCTTATGTGATGACAGTTTGGGATAATGAAGAACTTATTGGATTAATATCAGCTATTAGTGATGGATATATAAACGTATTTATTACTTATTTATTAGTTAGTCCTAATTATCAAAATAAAGGATTAGGTAAAATTATGATTTCAGATTTTTGTAAAAAATACCAAGGATTTGGAAGAAGAATATTAACAACAGAAACAGACAAAGAAAAATTTTACAATAAATTTGGCTTTGATGTTGATGGGATTGCAATGTTCAATAAAGATTGGGAAGGAGATATCTAGAGTAAAATAGACAATTGTTAAAAAATGAATAATATATATACAATTACAAAAACTAATACCAACAAATAATTTGGAGGTATTAAATGAAAGCAATTGTATATGATGGAATTCAAAAAGTTCAATGTAGAGAAGTACCAGATCCAAGAATAGAAAAAGATGATGATATTATAGTAAAAGTAACATCAACTGCTATTTGTGGATCTGATTTACATTTAGTGCATGGATTAGTAAAAGGAATGTATGATGGTTTTGTATTAGGACATGAAACCATGGGGATTGTAGAAGAAGTTGGAAAAGGTGTAACAAACTTAAAAAAAGGAGATAGAGTAATAGTACCATTTCCAGTAGCCTGTGGACATTGCTTCTATTGTGACTGCCATGAATATAGTCAATGTGATAATACAAATGCGTATGGAGAAGCGGGAGGACTATTAGGATATAGTAAATCATATGGAGATTATCAAGGTGGACAAGCTCAGTATTTAAGAGTACCACATGCAAATGTAGGGCCAGTAAAAATTCCAGAAGAATTAACAGATGAACAAGTACTATTCTTAACAGATATATTACCAACATCACTTTGGGGAACAGAAATTGCAAATGTAAAAAACAATGACACAGTTGTAGTTTTAGGATGTGGACCAGTAGGACTTCTTACTATAAAATGGTGTATACAAAAAGGTGCAAAAAGAGTAATTGCAGTAGACAGAGTAGGATACAGATTAGAACATGCAAAAAGTTATGGCGCAGAAATATTAAATTTTGAAGAATATGATGAAACAGGAGCATATATAAAGGAAATTACATCAGGTGGAGCAGATTGTGTAATTGACTGTGTAGGACTTGATGGGAAAATGTCACTTATGGAAAAAGTAGAAACTGCATTAAAATTGCAAGGTGGTTCAAAATCTGCAATAGAAATAGCATCACAAGCAGTTAGAAAATGTGGACATGTTGCATTAGTTGGTGTTTATGGAACAAAATACAACAACTTTCCTTTAGGAAATTTCTTTACTAGAAATATCACTTTAAAAATGGGACAATGCCCAGCAACAAGATATGTAAAGCCAATATTGGAGAAAATAAAAAATGGTGAATTTGATGCAACAGATATTATCACACACAAATTATCACTAGAAGAAGGAAGACATGCTTACGAAATATTTGATGCAAAAGAAGATAACTGTATAAAGGTAATATTGAAGCCATAATGAGAATGAAAGATTAGTTTGAAAGAGCTAGTCTTTTTCATTATTTACCGTTCAACTAAAAGCTCTTTAAATTTATAGAAAAAACGATGAAAATATGATATAATATTAAAGAACATATAACCAAACAGGAGGTATATATGGTAGATTTTGATAATTTTGTAGTGATGCAAGAAGGTTTCTTAAATAAATTAAATATAGCAATTGATAAAGTAATAAGAGAGAAAAAAACTATGAATTTGGATTATGATTTAATGGAAAAGGCTTTAGGAATAATGCTTAGAAATGTTAGAAGTATAGATAGAGGAGCAACATTTATTGCTATACCAGTTAAAAAAGAAGAAATATTAAAGATAACATTAGATTTTTTTAGATCAATAGATTCAGAGTTTCACGAAAAAGCAATAAATACAATACTTCAGCAATCTGAAAATATAAAAATGAAAATATATGATCTTCACAGTATAAAAAACTTTAG
This sequence comes from Clostridia bacterium, assembly GCA_045602745.1. Classification (GTDB taxonomy): domain Bacteria; phylum Bacillota; class Clostridia; order TANB77; family CAG-508; genus CAG-452. The sequence goes on from JAZSCD010000014.1 coordinate 9,712, forward strand.
TAAAAAAGATGAGTTAGGACTACTAGAATATACACCATATGCTAATGTAGAAAGTAGAAATGGAGGTGCAGTAGTACATATTCCAACAAAAAAAGAACTAACAAAAAGAAAGGAAAAACTTTTAAATAAAGAAGAAGGAACATTAGAGGATTTATATACAATAGTGCACGAGATAGCTCACTTATTTGATTTTGATTTAGAAAAAGGAATGCCAGATAAAGAAGAATTAGAAGGAAAAAGAAGCGAAAGAAAAACAAGAATTGCAAGAGAATTGCTTGGTGAGGCAACAACAATTGCATTTGAAAATATGCTTTCAGAATATTTAATAGAAAAGGGGATATACCCAAAACAGATAATACAAAGAATAGATAATGCAAGGATGAATAGTAATTTAAATGATGCAAGATTAGTATATGCTAAATTAGTATTAGCAAAAGAAAAGTCTAAAAATGGAGAAATAACATTAGAGTTTGTCGAAAATTTTATGAGAGATAATGGATTTTCAATACAATATATAAGAAGAATGGCAAATAATATAATACATGACCCTCGTGACATGCTGTTTGAAAAAAGATATGCCTTAGGAAGATTAATAGCACCTACTATAATAAGGAAATATAAAGAAGAAGGTATAACTACCCTAAAAAGATATTTAGAAGAAGTAAAAAATGAAAATTTTGAAGGTGCAATGAGTGCTTTAGGAATACAACTAAATGGCGAAGGTATTAACCAATTAGTAGCAACTACGAGAGAATGGGCGTCTAGAATAAATACTAAAGAAAAATAAATACAAAATTTGACAAAACTATATAAAGAGAATATTATAAATTAATAGAGGAGTAATTTAAAATGTTAAAAGAATATATTTCAATTAATTGTTGTTGTACGAACTAGCACTGATACCAATTGTAGGTATGAGTGCTTAAGCTCGTACCTACAATAGAAATATATTATAAAATATATAAGCTATGTAGGTAATTTACTTACATAGCTTTTTGTTTTACAGAAAGGAGAATAATATGAATAAAGTCTGTTGTAACTATTTAAATATTTGAAAATAATATATAAATAGGAGTGATTAATATGAATTTAAGAATTGGAAATACACCTTTAATAAAAATTAAATATAAATATAACGGAAAGGAAAACTATATATATACAAAACTTGAATCATACAATATTACAGGAAGTATAAAGGATAGACTTGCATATTACATTATAAAAAAAGCATATAAACAAGGAACTTTAAAAAAGGGAATGGAAATTGTAGAAGCAACAAGTGGAAATACAGGGATTGCTTTATCTGCAATGGGAGCATATTTTGGTAATCCAGTTCATATATTTATGCCAGACTGGGTAAGTAAAGAAAGACTAAATTTAATGAAAATGTATAATGCAAAAGTTACATTGATTTCAAAGGAGGAAGGTGGATTTCAAAGAGCAATAAAAGAAGCAAAGGAATATAGTATAAAACACAATGCATTTTATAGTAATCAATTTGAAAATACAGATAACGTGCTTGCACACTATGAAACAACAGGAAAAGAAATTGCAGAAAAGATGGAAAATATTAATGCCTTTGTTTCTGGAATTGGAACAGGTGGAACTTTAATGGGAATAGCTAAAAAGTTAAAAGAAAGTAATAAAAATATAAAAATATATGCATTAGAACCAGATAAAATGCCTTTGCTTTCTCAAAATAAAATATACGAAAATCATAAAATTGAAGGAATAGGAGATGACTTTATTCCTAAAATAGTAGATACTAAAAAAATAGATAAAGTAATTGTTGTAAATGATGATGATGCAGTAAATATGGCTAGAAAATTAGCATTAAATTTAGGGATAGGAGTTGGAATATCTTCAGGTGCAAACATGATAGCAAGTGTAATTGCAAAAGAAGAAAATGAGGGGAATATAGTTACAGTATTTCCAGATGATAACAAGAAATATCTATCAACAGATTTGAGTAAAGAAATTGACAATAATGAAAAATATATTTCAAACAAAATAGAATTGTTAGATTATGAATTTGTATAATTATTGACAAAACCTGACAAAGGGGAATATAATATTAATATAGTAAAGGAGACAAAAACCATGACTAATTTAAGTAATATTAAATTAAATAATTGGTGGAATGTATGGGAGAAAAATCACCCATACAGATTTGTCGTGCTATAAAATTTATTTAGGGATATAAATTAAGCACATGTATGAGTGATTAAAAACTTATACATGTGTTTTTTGTTTTAGGAGGTGGTGCATATGGAGGCTGACTGGGATTGGCAAAACTTAAAAATTAATTTAAAGAAAGAAGGAATTTATTATGAATTATGGAGAATTTGGAGGGCAATATGTGCCACAAGATTTAAAAGAAAAATTACAAGAAATTGAGAAAGAATTTGAAAGAGCTATTGGAGATGAAAAATTTAAAAATGAATATTTATATTATTTAAAACAATATGTGGGAAGACCAACACCTTTGTTTTTTGCTGAAAACTTAACTAAATTTGCAAATGGAGCAAAAATCTATTTAAAAAGAGAAGATTTAAATCATACAGGAGCTCATAAAATTAATAATGCAGTAGGGCAAGTTTTACTTGCAAAAAGGATGAATAAAACACATATAATTGCAGAAACAGGAGCTGGGCAACATGGAGTGGCTGTAGCAACAGTTTGCAGTTTGTTTAAAATTAAATGTACAATATTTATGGGAAAAGAGGATATTAGAAGACAAAAAATTAATGTAGAAAAAATGAAGCTGCTAGGAGCAAATATTAAAGAAGTAACTTTAGGAAATGGAACATTAAAAGAAGCTGTAGATGAAGCTTTTGAATATTTATTAAATAATCAAGAGGCATTTTATTTAATAGGATCAGCAGTAGGTCCTAGTCCATATCCAGAAATGGTAAAATATTTTCAAAAAATAATAGGAGAAGAAGCAAAAAAACAAATATTAGAACAAGAACAAAAACTTCCTAAAGCAATAGTTGCATGTATTGGTGGAGGAAGTAACAGTATAGGTTTGTTTACAGATTTTATAAATGAAAAAGTAGATATTTATGGAATAGAAGGCGCAGGAAAAGGTGTTAAAACAGGAAAACATGCTAGTGCAATATATAATAATAAAATAGGTATCTTACATGGTATGAAAACATATATAATGCAAAACGAAAAAGGAGATATAAAAGATGCATATTCGATTTCAGCAGGTTTAGATTATCCTGGAATTGGACCAGAACATGCATATTTTAATTCAATTAATAGAGTTATATATAATAGTATTACAGATAAAGAAGCAATAGAGGCTTTTAGAATTTTAACAAAAGAAGAAGGAATAATTCCGGCATTAGAGAGCAGTCATGCAATTGCATATGCTATAAAAATTGCAAAAAAATATAACAAAAATGATTCGATAATTGTAAATTTATCAGGTAGAGGAGATAAAGATATTGAAACAGTACTAGAAATATAATGTTTTTATGATATAATTATTTATAATATATAAGGAGGCAAAATATGAGTGAAAAACAAATTGGCAAAGAACTAATGAAACTAGTAAAAAAAGCACAAATTGATGAAGAACAAGGAACTATTCTTTATGAATTTATGGCTAAAAGAGAGAAAAACGAAGGAAACAAAAAACTACTAGAACAAATGTCAAAAGATGAAGCAAAACATGCAGCAGTATGGAAAAGTTATACTAACAAAAATTTAAAACCAAGCAAATTATCAATATTTTGGTTTAAAATTTTAACAGTTGTTATGGGATTTACTTTTGTTGTAAAAACAATGCAAAAAAAAGAAAGTCTTGCACAAGTAGGATATGAAAAAATGAAACAAGAATTACCAGAAGCAGCAAGGATTTTAGATGATGAAAGAAGACATGAAAAAGAGCTTTATAATATGTTAGATGAAGAAAGACTTCATTATATAGGTGCAATGGTATTAGGATTAAATGATGCTTTAGTAGAACTTACTGGTGCAATTGCTGGTGTAACATTTGCACTTGCTAATACAAGACTTGTTGCTTTAACAGGAATAATAACAGGAGTATCTGCAACATTTTCTATGGCTGCATCAAATTATTTAGCAGAAAGAGCAGATAATAATCCAAAAGCATTAAAATCAAGTATATACACAGGAATGGCATATTTAGTTACAGTTGCATTACTTGTATTACCATATTTGTTATTCCCAATTGATATGTATATAGCTGCATTTGCAGTAATGATTGCAACAGTAATTTTAATAATAATGTTCTTTAATTACTATATATCAGTAGCAAAAGAAGAACCATTTTTAAAAAATTTTGTTACAATGGCAGGAATATCATTATCAGTTGCAGTAGTTTCATATATAATTGGATTGTTAGCAAAAAATTTATTAGGAATAGATGCGTTATAGAGAATATTGCAAACCCTGTGGGGTCAGGGGTCCAGCCCTGACCGAAATGATATAAAAATTAATTGCAACGATGTAGGGGCGACTAGTAGTCGCCCGCTCTTCGAAGGCAAGACTAAAACAAATGTAATTTTTTGGAAAAAGTATTGCAAAATACTTTTTCTTTTTGTATAATACAAATAGTTAAATTCTAAAATAAATTTTATTCTAAAAATTTATTATTCAACAAAAAATCTTAAAAAATTAAAATTTCCAAAAAAGAGGTAAAAATGTTATCAAATGTAAAAAGTATGTCATTATTAGGTTTAGATGGCTATCTTATTTCTGTGCAAGTTGATGTTTCTGGAGGGATGCCTGGATGGGATATAGTTGGCCTTCCAGATGTTAGTGTAAAAGAAGCAAAAGAAAGAGTAAGAACAGCCATAAAAAACTCTGGATATGAACTTCAAAGTAGAAAAATAATTGTAAATTTAGCACCTGCAAATACAAAAAAAGAAGGTTCATTTTTTGATTTGCCAATAGCTGTTGGAATATTAGTTTGTACAGAAGAAATAATTGCAGAAATTCCTGAAAATATTGCATTTATAGGGGAACTATCATTAGATGGAAAAATAAATAAAGTAAATGGAATATTGTCTATGTGTATAGAAGCGAAAAAATTAGGAATTAAAAAGATAATTGTTCCAATAGAAAATGCAAAAGAAGCTTCTGTTGTAAAGGGTATAAAAATTTATGGAGCAAGTAATTTAAGAGAAGTTGTAGATTTTCTAAATGGAAATAATCAAATAGAAGAAATGAAGGTAGACATAGACGAATTATTTAAATTAGGCAACACAAATTTATTAGATTTTTCTGAGGTGAAAGGGCAAGAAAATATAAAAAGAGCATTAGAAATTGCAGCAGCAGGTGGGCATAACTGCTTGCTTATTCGGATCTCCTCGGTTCTCGGGAAAACAATGATGGCAAGAAGAATTCCATCAATATTGCCAGACTTAACATTTGAAGAAGCTCTAGAAACAACAAAAATACATAGCATTTCTGGAGTTTTATCTAAAGATATTCCATTAATTACAAAAAGACCATTTAGAGCACCACACCATACAATTTCTAATAGTTCATTAGTGCGGTGGAGGTAAAATTCCAAAACCAGGAGAAATAAGCCTTGCACATAATGGAGTTTTATTCTTAGATGAATTACCAGAATTTAATAAAAACACATTAGAAGTGCTAAGAGGACCGTTAGAAGATGCAATAATTAATATTAGTAGAGTAAATGCATCGTTAACATATCCTTGTAATTTCATGTTTATTGCTTCAATGAACCCATGTCCTTGCGGATTTTTTGGTTCAAAAGAAAAAGAATGTACATGTGCACCAAGAGCAATAGAAAAATATATGGGAAAAATAAGTGGCCCATTATTAGATAGAATAGATATTCAAATAGAAGTAGCACCTGTAAAATACGAGAAATTAGAAAATGAAGAAATTCCAGAAAGCTCAGAAGTAATAAAAGAAAGAGTAAATAAAGCAAGAAAAATACAACAAGAAAGATATAAAGAAAATGGAATATATTCAAATGCACAGCTTACACCAAAATTAGTAAATAAATATTGCAAATTGGATAAAGAAGGAAAAAAGATTTTGCAAAATGCATTTGAAAGACTAGGTTTAAGTGCAAGAGCCCATGGAAGGATATTAAAAGTTGCAAGAACCATTGCGGATTTAGATAACCAAGAAGATATAAATATAAATCACATAGCAGAGGCAATACAATATAGAAGTTTAGATAAAAAGTATTGGAAGAATATGTAGAATGTGTTCATAACATAATTGTTTTTATAATTAATGAAGTGAAATATTTAGTAAATTAAAATATTCAGTAACAATTGCTTGTATAATGTTTTTGCGTTAAATATTTGCAACTTATTATAATTAAAAATCTTCGGTTTCCTCGGCTTCGTCTGCGTATTCTATAAATTCTAAAAGAAAATCAATTGAGCCTCTCGGTTCCCGCTTCCTCTATTGATTTTCTTTAAGAATTTATACAAATACTACGCTCGCATTCGTCAATTAAGATTTTTTAATTATAATAAGTTGCATTTTTGTGCAATCAAATTGCAATCTAATATAATGTTTTATAGTGAACGCTGTGGGGACCGGCAAGTTATAGGCTGTTACACAAAATCAAATCCGCTTGCAGGTTTTGTGTTACAGCCTATTACGAAGCCTAAGGGGTAACGCTAAAACATTATATTAGATTAGCAATTGTTATTGAATACTCTAGCTGTAAATTTAAATATTATAGTAGATAGGAGCAATTTATGAATAAAAGCAAAGTTATAAAAATAACGGACAAAAAATATCCTAAAAAATTATTAGAAATAAAAAATCCACCTAAACAAATATACATTTTAGGAAACGAAAAACTATTATACAAAGACTCAATAGCAATAGTAGGTTCAAGAGAATGCACTCCATATGGAGAAAAATATGCAAAAGAATTTGCAAAGAAAATATCGCAAAAAGAAATATGTATAGTAAGTGGAATGGCAATTGGGATAGACACTGCAGCACATATTGGAGCACTTAAAGAAAAAGGACACACAATTGCAGTACTTGGAGCAGGTTTTAATAATATATACCCAGAAGAAAATATAGAATTATTTAATCAAATATTAGAAAATGATGGACTAATAATATCTGAATATCCTCCAAATACTAAAGTAAATTTGTCAAAATTCCCATATAGAAACAGAATAATTAGTGCACTGTCTATGGGAGTGTTGGTAGTAGAAGCAAAACATAGAAGCGGAAGTACAGTAACAGCAAAATATGCAAAAGAGCAAAATAAAAAAATATTTAGCATACCTAGTAATATAGATTTAAAAACAGGAGTAGCAACAAATAGGCTTATACAAGAAGGTGCAAAACTAGTAACATGTGCAGAAGATATACTATTAGAGTTTAATATATTATCAGAAATAATAGAGGAACAGAAAGAAAGAGAAGTAGAACAAGAATTTAAAGATATATATAATGTAATTTTGTATATGCCAATAAATATTAATTTAATTGCAAAAAAATGCAATTTAAGTATTTCTGAAGTGTCTCAAAAACTATTAATTATGGAGATAAAAGGATATATAAAAAGCCTGCCAGGCTATGAATATGTGAGGTTATAATATGTACAAAAGTCACGAATTAGGAAAACAGCGGAGAAGAAATAGCAACAGAATTTTTAAGAAAAAAAGGATATAAAATATTGGAAAGAAATTTTGAAGCTAGCCAAGGCGAGATAGATATAATTGCAAAAGACAATGAAGAACTAGTATTTGTAGAAGTAAAAACAAGAACAGATATGGCTTTTCGGAGAAGCTTCTGAAGCAGTAACATATTTTAAATTAAAACATTTATTAAATACAATAAAGTATTATATTTATAAAAGGAATCTTGAAGATGAATTTATAAGAATAGATATAATAGAGGTATATATAAAAAATAATAAAATTAAAATAAACCATATAAAAAAGGCAATAGAGTAAGGAATAACATTTACATTTGTTGAAGAAAAGTGTAAAATTGTAAAAAGAGATTATGAATTATGCATTTGGCATTTAGATTTTGGAATTTGGATGAATATGTGAGGTCTACGAAGTTTTTTCTTTATATTACAAAATACAAAATACCAAATGCTAAATACATAAAT
>JAZSCD010000015.1:0-4618 GCA_045602745.1 Clostridia bacterium
GGACACAAGGGGACTGTCCTGAATCGTCAATCTTTACAAACTCTATGTTGATACTATTTTCGTGAATTTCAGGACAGTCCCAAAAAGTCTCAACAAGTTGCTACTTTTTAGGGACAGTCCCTGGAAATTCCCTCATGCAAATTACAATTTAACAAACAAAATGTTGAAATAATTTAGGACATATAATATAATAAAAAAATATAAAAGGGGTTGAATATATGAAACTAAAAAAAGAAAATGGAATTACAATGATAGTTTTAGTAATTACAGTAATGTTAATGCTAGTATTAATTGGAGTAGTAGTTAATATTGGAACTGATTCTATTGATAAAGCAAATCTTGAAGATGTAAAAACAAATATGATTTCTATAAAAACAAGAGCAAAAATAATAGCAGATCATTATAATATTAAAGATATAGAAATTTTGGTAGGAAGTCTTATAACAGATGAAGAAGCACAAAAGTTAGGAATAGAAAATAGCGAACAAATTCGTAAATGGAGTAGTGATGACTTAAGTGCTCAAGGCTTATCTACAATAGAAGGAGATAAATATGTAGTAAAATATGATTTAGAAAATCCTAGTAATTCAGAAGTATATTATTTAGAAGGATATGAAGGAAAATATAGTTTATCAGAGTTAAAGGATTTATAAATTAAAAAAGGAACTAAAATGAAAGAAAGAGAAATAGAAAGATTAAATAAATTAAAAGAGTTTGAAAATAAGTTATATAAAGACGGAATAAAATATATAGCAGGAATAGATGAAGCAGGACGTGGCCCTTTGGCAGGTCCTGTTGTTATTGGATGTGTTATAATGAAACCAGATTCATTTATAGAATATGTAAATGATTCTAAAAAAATATCTGAAACCAAAAGAGAAATGCTTTACGAAAAAATAACTAGTGAAGCATTAGCTTGGAGTACAGGAATTATATGGCAAGATGAGATTGATGAAATAAATATACTAAATGCAACAAAAAAAGCATTAACACTTGCAATTGAAGGGTTAAAAATAAAACCAGATAAAATATTAGTAGATGCATTGGATAAAATAGATACAAAAGGAATTCCATATATATCAGTAATAAAAGGAGATGCAAAAATATATAGTATTTCAGCAGCTTCAATAATTGCAAAAGTAACAAGAGACAGAATAATGCAACAGTATGATGAAGTTTATCCAGGATATGGTTTTTCTGGCCATAAAGGTTATGGAACTGCAAAGCATATTCAGGCAATAAAGGATAATGGAATATGCCCGTTACATAGGAAATCATTTACTAAAAATTTTGCAAAATAAAAAGGGGAAGCGCAGTTAGAAAACTAACTGCGCGTATGCTAATCAATGAATGACAAATTCATTGATTTTAACATCTGCTGGATAAATGCTGAATCTTGATCGGAATTGAGCTCTGCGCTTACGAGTAATCGTAAAGCATGAGTAGCTATCTGCATTGCCTCATCAAGATCTTCTTTCAAAAGAACATAACCAGGGTTATGAACTTTTATTTGAAGATTTCGAATCCGATTAATAAGATTTTCAGATGTTTGCATCGTTGATCCCCCTTTCTGAATAAAATTTTATACATTTATATTATAACACAATTTATATAAAAATACAATTTTAGAAGATTTATAAATGCTAAAAAAGGAGAAGTTTAAATGAAAATAATGTTTATATGCACAGGCAATATATGCAGAAGTGCAATGGCACATCGAATGCTAGAAGATAGAGCTAAAAAACAAAAAAAAGACATACAAGTTTATTCATGTGGAGTTTATGCGCAAAATGGAGATATACCAACAGAAGAAGCAATAGAAACAATGCAAGAATATCAAATAGATTTAAAAAAACATAGAGCGACAAACATAAGATGTTCAAAAATAGAAGATATGGATATAATATTGTGTGCAACAACAGCACATAAAAATAATGTTATAAATATGTATCCTAAATTATCAGGCAAGATATTTACAATGAAAGAATATGCTCGGATATCCCAAAAATGATTTAGACATAAAAGATCCATGGGGATATTCAATAGCAGTATATAGAAAATGTGCAGCAGAAATAGAAGACTGCATTAATAAAATGAGCGTATGCAATTAAAATAAGAAATTATTATAAATGTAGGGGCGGAATCTATTTCCACCTGACATATTCACCAATTACACGGGAAGATATGGAATCTGCCCCTACAACGTTTGCAATTAATTTTTTACACAAATTACAATTTAATTAAAAAAGGAGAATTAACAAATGAACATATTAGAAGGACTAAATGAAAAACAATATGAAGCGATAATAAATACTGAAGGACCAAATCTTATAATTGCAGGAGCTGGTTCTCGGAAAAACAAAAGTATTAACACACAAAATAGCATATTTAATAGGAGAAAAAAATGTAAAGCCATGGCAAATACTTAGTATTACATTTACTAATAAAGCAGCAAATGAAATGAAAACAAGAATAGAAGGATTAGTGGGAGAGATTGCAAACGAAATGTGGATAGGAACATTCCACTCTATTTGTGTTAGAATTTTAAGAAGATTTATAGATAGAATAGGATATGAATCATCTTTTATAATATTTGATACAAGTGACCAGAAAACATTAGTAAAACAATGCTTAAGAGAATTAAATATAGATGACAAATTATTTACGGACAGGAGCGTTTTATCAGAAATAAGTAATGCAAAAAATGAAATGCTAACACCAGAACAATATCTAGCAAGAGCAAATGGAGAATATAGAAAAGAAAAAATAGCAGAAGTATATGCAAGATATCAAAAGAAATTGAAAGAAAATAATGCAATAGATTTTGATGATATTATAAATTTTACAATAAATATATTATTAGAAAATCCAGATGTTTTAGAATACTATTCAGAAAAATTTAAATATGTTTTAGTAGACGAGTATCAAGATACAAATAAAGCACAATTCACATTAATAACACTACTTGCTGCAAGACATGGAAATATAACTGTTGTAGGAGATAATGACCAAGGGATCTACTCTTTTAGAGGAGCAGATATATCTAATATATTAAATTTTGAAAAGGATTTTCCTGGTACTAAAATAATAAAACTAGAACAAAATTATAGATCAACAAAAAATATATTAAATGCAGCAAATGCAGTTATAAAAAACAATTCTAAAAAGTATGAAAAAAGCCTATGGACAGAAAAAGAAGAGGGAAAACTTCCAGAATTACAAGTATGTGATAATGAATATGAAGAAGCAAGATATGTAGCAGAACAAATAGAACATGTAAAAAGAGAAGAATATTATAAATATTCAGATTTTGCAGTATTATATAGAATGAATACACAATCTCGTAGCATAGAAGAGATTTTAGTAAGAGAAGGAATTCCATACAAAATAGTAGGCGGGCATAAATTCTATGAAAGAAAAGAAATAAAAGATATTATTGCATATTTAAGATTAATTCAAAATACATCTGATAATTTAAGCTTACAAAGAATTATAAATGAACCTAAAAGAGGAATAGGAAAAACAAGTTTAGAAAAGATTGAAAGCTTGGCAGCTGCAAATGGAATATCAATGTATGAAGTAATAAAAAAATCAGCAGAGTTTGGATTAAATAAAGTATTTGCTAATTCAAGAGAATTTATAGAAGTAATAGAAGAGTTAAAATCAAAAAAAGATACAATTTTAATATCAGAACTTGTAAAAGAAACATTAAATAAAACAGGATATACTAAAGCATTAGAGTTAGAAAATTCTACACAAGCTGAAAATAGAATAGAAAACTTAGAAGAGTTTTTGACAGTTGCAATGGAATACGAAGAAGAAGCCGCAGAAAGTTCACTACCAGAATTTTTAGAAAGTATAACACTTACAAGTGATGTAGATAATTTAGAAGAATCAGATGAAGCAGTAACATTAATGACACTTCATAGTGCAAAAGGATTAGAGTTCCCTGTTGTATTTTTAGTAGGAATGGAAGACCGGAATATTCCCAAGTTACAAATCTATAGGAGAACAAAGAGAACTAGAAGAAGAAAGAAGACTTTGCTATGTTGGATTAACTAGAGCAGAAGAAATTTTATATTTAACATGTGCAAAACAAAGAACAATGTTTGGTTCAACATCTTGTAATAAAATATCTAGATTTATAGAAGAAATTCCAGAAGATTTATTAGAAGGAAGAGACCAAATAAACAAAAACAGTAGATACAAACAAAAAGAAACTACATACGAGTGGGAATACGGACAAGTAAAAAAATTCCAAACAAAAGCATTTAATGATAAGTTTTCACCAAAAGAACCAGCGTTTGTATTTAGAACAGCTGAAAGCTTTTTAAATAATATAAGCAAATCAAAAGAAACAACTACAGATTTAAGTAAATATAGAGCAGGAATAACTGTTTATCATAAAAAATTTGGAGAAGGAGTAATAAATTCCGTAGAACAAGAAGGAGAAGACTTAAAATTAGACATTCACTTTGAAAAAGTTGGGCATAAAAGATTAATGGCTAAATTTGCTAATTTAGAAATAATTTAAAGGACGAATGGGGAGAGACTCCGTTTGTTTGAATTCAAACAAAAAGGGGCTGTTCCCATTCGTCCGCAACTTATTTGAACAAAA
>JAZSCD010000016.1:0-12521 GCA_045602745.1 Clostridia bacterium
ATTATATATTACCCAAGATTAAATAAATTATTCCTGAGGTCGGGTTTGGGCAGCGCCCAATAAAATATTCTTCCTCAGGGGTATCATTTTATAGAGATAATTTTATGCATTTAGGGTATCATAATCAAAAACTATTGACACACATTTTGCTTATTTGTAATAAACTTGTAATTTTTTGTACTAAATTTGTTTTTTATACACCCTCTTAATATTTTGACAAGAATTAGGTGTTTATATTATAATTATTAAAAATATGTTCAGTTAATAATTAAAAATTGTAGAATAAATGTAGGGGCGAACATTGTTCGCCCGCCCTTCGTAGAAAATTCTATTAATATTTTCTTAAGCAAGTCTCTGTAAGAAGCGGACGACTACTAGTCGCCCCTACATTTACTCTACTGTTCTATATTATCTTCTGAACAATGATTATGAAAAAATTAATATGTTTGGTTTTTTGGCATTTTGCATTTGGTAATTATAATTTTTAATCTAACTACCAAATTCTAACTACCAATTACCATCTGGAGGATTTTATGCAAAGAATTTTAAGTTATATTAGAAAAGCTGTTGATGATTATAGTATGATAGAAAATGGAGATAAGATAGCTGTTGGTCTTTCTGGTGGAAAGGATTCTATTGCTTTACTTATGGGCCTTAAAAATCTACAAAGATTTTATCCTAAAAAATTTGAAATTATTGCAATTAGTATTAACCCAGGATTTGAATTTTTTAATAGTGAATTTCTTAAAAAAACTTGTGAAAATATTGGAGTTCACTATGTAGAAGAAGAAAGCCATATAAAAGAGATAGTATTTGATATAAGAAATGAAAAAAATCCTTGTTCCTTATGCGCAAATTTAAGAAGAGGCATATTAAATAGCACAGCAATTAAGGAAGGTTGTAATAAAATCGCTTTAGGCCATAACGAAGATGATGTTTTAGAAACATTTTTCTTAAATTTATTATATGGAGGAAATATAAATACTTTTGCACCTACATCTTATATGGATAGATCCGAAATTACTTTAATCAGACCTTTAATTTATGCTCCAGAAAAAAGTATAAAAACTTTTATAAAAAAACACAATATAGAGGTAATGCCAAAATGCTGTCCAATGGACGGAATAAGTAAAAGAGAAGATATAAAAAAATTGATTTGGGAGTTTCAAAAAGAAATCCCAAATGTAAAAGCAAATATTTATGGAGCAATTAAAAGAAGTAATATAAAAGGATGGAAAAAATAAATTTCCTTTTTCAGACGGACTCTTTTTAGTAAAAAATCCAAAATGAGTCCGTGCGAAAAAGGAAATTTATTTTATTAATCCCTTCATCCCTTCAGTTAATTTTTCTACTAACCTATTTGCATCTTCTAAGCTTTCACCTTTTACTCCCATATAGAATTTTATTTTAGGTTCTGTTCCAGAAGGTCTTATGCAACACCAAAAATCATTTTCCATTTCTAAATATAATACATTAGATTTTGGTAAATTATCTTTGTATGTTTTTTCTTCTATGCAATTTGTTACAGTATTGTTTAAATAATCTCTAAATTTTAGAACTTTATATTCTCCTACTAATTTGGGTGGATTTTTTCTTATCCCTTCCATCATTTCTTTTATTTTTTGTGCGCCTTCTGCTCCTTCTAAAGTTATTGATAATTGTTTTTCTTTATAGTATCCATATTTATCATACAGCCTCATCATATTATCCCATAAAGTAAGTCCTTCTTGTTGATAATATACCGCCGCTTCTGCAAGTAACATTAATGCTACTATTCCATCTTTATCTCTTACTCTTTTTCCTACTAAACTTCCATAGCTCTCTTCATATCCCATTATAAATTCGAATGTATTCTCTTCTTCAAACTCTTTTATTTTTTCCGCAATGTTTTTAAAACCAGTTAAAACTTCAAATGTTGAAACCCCACTATCTTCACATATTTTATCTGTCATATTAGAAGATACTATTGTTTTTATTAGTGCTGATTTTTTGTTCAATAATCCTTTTTCTCTTTTTTGATTAATTATATAATCTGCTATAGTAACTCCTATCATATTTCCATTAAATAATATGTACTCTCCTGTTTTATTATCCTTTACATGTAATCCTATTCTATCTGCATCTGGGTCATTTGCAATTACAATATCTGCATTTACTTCTTTTGCAAGTTTTAAAGCTAATTCAAACGCTTCTGGGTCTTCTGGATTAGGATATTTAATTGTTGAAAATTTTGGATCAGGTTCTGCTTGTTCTTTTACTATATATATATTAGTAAATCCTAATTCTTCTAAAATTCTTATAGCAAGTTTTTTTCCTGTTCCATGTAACGGAGTATAAACTATTTTTAAATTTTTTTCTTGTTCTTTTATAATTTTTGGATTTACTGAAATAGTTTTAAGATATTCTATATACTTATTATCTATTTCTTCTCCTATTACATTATATAAACCTTTTTCTACCGCTACTTCTTCTGTAATTTTCTTTATTTCTGAATAACTCTTTACATTATTTACTTCATTTGTTATTTCTTCATCTATTGGGTATGTTATTTGTGCTCCATCTTCCCAATAAACTTTATATCCATTGTATTTTGGTGGATTGTGACTTGCTGTAATTACTACTCCAGAAGTACAATTTAGTTCTCTTACTGCAAATGATAA
This sequence comes from Clostridia bacterium, assembly GCA_045602745.1. Taxonomy (GTDB): domain Bacteria; phylum Bacillota; class Clostridia; order TANB77; family CAG-508; genus CAG-452. The sequence continues at coordinate 2,661 of JAZSCD010000016.1, forward strand.
TTCTGGAGCAGGTCTCAAAGATTCAAATCTATATGTTTTTATTCCATTAGCATTTAAAATTAAACATGCATGCTTACTAAATTCTTCAGACATCATTCTTGAATCATATGCAATTGCAACACCTTTATCTTGCCCATTATTTTTTATAATATAATTTGCAAGCCCTTGTGTTGCTTTTCCAACTGTATATCTATTCATCCTGTTAGTTCCCGCGCCAATAACACCTCTAAGTCCTGCAGTTCCAAATTCTAGGCTTTTATAAAATCTATCTTTTATTTCTTCTTCGTTATTTGTTATTTTTCTTAATTCTTCTTTTGTTTCATCATCAATTTCGTTGCTTTCTAACCATTCATTATATTTTTTTAAATATTCCATATTTATCTCCTCTCCATATTAATTTACTGTAGGGGCGGGTCTTGTGCCCGCCCTTTTTTTGATTTTCGGGCAGGCACAAGACCTGCCACTACATTTTCTCTATATTTTTAAATATTTACCTAAAATATTATACCTGTTCATTTTGCGGGCAGGGATGGAACCTTGCCCCTACAGGTTTTCAAATTAAATTTCTCTTACGAATTACACCCCATAATATTTATTATACAATTCCACTGCAGTTTCTGCGCTATCTACACCTTCTTTGTTTTTTACAGGCGCAAATTCTTCTTCTCTTCTTACTCTAAAAATTAACATATCTTCTAGTTTATTAAATGCATCAAATATAAAACTTTCAAATTTATAAGCATTTGGTTCTTCTGGCTTTATAGTATTTCCACTTTCATCTAAAAATGTTGCTTTCTTAAAAGCACTATGATATGGAAGTTTTTGATGCCCTATTATTTCTAAACCTTTTATATTAAACATATTACAATTTATATGTGATTCTCCATACATTAGATTATTATTTTCATCTACTGCATAAGCCATTTCTTTTGTTATTTCCGTATATTCAACAACACTTGGTTTTCCATTTTTTTTGCAAAACACTCCGACTTTTTCTTCTGGATTGCTTTTTACTAATGATTTTCCTGCTTCTAAGACGCCACATACTTTAGCAATACCTATTAATATTTCATCTACCAATTTTGCAAGCGGATTATCTATAGGTCCTATAAAAATCCATTCTATTCCTTTTTGTTTCATATCTTGAACAACATTATTTTTAAACATTGCTTCAAAAATTCCACCATGTCCGTCTGCTGCTTCTTTAATTGTACCTTCTTCATTTAAAAGAATTGTTCCTTTAGTATCAACCATCGGAAGTTCTCCCTGCATAAAAAATTTAACTTTCTCTTTTGGATAATTAAAATAATTATTTTTTTCAAAAAATTCTACTGTTTCATTATTGTTTTCTCTACTTGTCATTATATACCATGGTATATCCACATTATATTTTTCTTTAGCATTTTTTAAATTATCACATAATATTTCAAATAAAGATTTTGGCTCTGGTTTTACATTTAATATATATGTTCCTTTTGGTCCATTATGTCCAAGTCTTGTACCTTGTCCACCTGTCATTGTAACTACTGCAAGTTTTCCTTTTTTTATTTCTTTCTCTACTATTTTTAAATACTTTTCTTTTTCTTCTTCTGATATTTTTTCTTTTTCAATATATTTAATCGGCTCTATTTTTTCTGTTCTCACTTCTATTTCTTTTTTTGTTTCTTCATATAGTTTATTTATTAATTCAAAATCTATATTTTCTATTTGTTTTAATAAATATTCTTTTTTTGAATTATCTAATTTTTCGTAATTTTTTAATAAATGTGTTTGATTATATTTTTCTAATATTTTTTTAGCTTGATTATATTTTTCTTCCAAAATATTATCTCTCCCTTCAATATTTTTTCATTATTATATTATATCAATTTGTTTTGTTAGTCAATAAATTGTATTTTGTATTATTAATTCAATTTTATAATTTCTTTTAGCAAAATATTATTTTTTGAAATTAAAGGCCTCCAAGCTCACGGGTATTCCCCCGCCTCAATGGGCTGTCGGCTCATTAATTTCAAAAAACAATGATTTTGCTTTAACGGTTTAATGAAAATTTAAAAATTTTCATTAAATTAATGTAGTATCTCTACAATTTTATATTTTAACCTCAAATTTCAAATTGGATAATATAATGTTTTAAAGTGAACGCTGTGGGTACCGACAAGTTATAGGCTGTTACACAAAATCAAATCCGCTTGCAGGTTTTGTGTTACAGCCTATTATGCAGTTGGGGGTGAACGCTAAAACATTATATTATCCAATAATTGACCCCAAAAAATAAAAAATTTAAACAAACTATAATTTATCTAACCCAAATTAAAAGCCAAAATATTAATTTTATATTTTTAAATTAATATTTTGACCTATATATTTTAATTTACAACTCTTTTTTTATAATCCTCAAAAATTTCTTCTACTTTATGAATTCCAGAAGTATTTATAATAAATTCATGTTTATCTAATATTTCTCTTATATTTTCATCAAATTCTGTTACTTCATAACAATTTATAATTGTTATTTTTTTATTGTTTATTTTTTGAGTATATTTTTCAAAAAATACATTTAATATATCATTTATTTCATTTATATATCTTTCACTTCCACTTATTAATAAATTAATCTCATCATTGTTTTCTATTATATTTTTTAAAATTTTTTCAATATAAGAATATTTTTTTAATCTACTATTTTTCCAATTTATATCTAAAATTTTTTCTTTATCCTCTTTATTAATTATTAAATTATTCAATATATAATTTATATTGCAATTTAAATTATATTCAAAAAATGTTTCTATTTTTACTTCATGGTCTATTTTGTCCTTTAAATACGGTAACATCATTGTTACCAAATGCATATTACTTACATAAAAACCACATACTTTTTTCATTTTATCAAATCCCCCATCTTTTGTATTTCCCTAAGTTTTTCTATTGGTAAATTTTACCATTTCATTGTATAAATGTCAATATCAATCGTAATATTAAATTCGACATTTATACAATGTATATTTTTAAAAATTTGGTTAATACTTTTTTTAAAGAGATTTATTAACAATTTTTATACAAATTTCTATTGGAGGTTTAATATGAAAAATATTTTACTTAATTCTAAAATCAAACGTTTCATTTTAATTATATTATTATTATTAATTTATTGTATAATATGTGCATTTTCATATGTAAATGCCGTATCCAATAACATACAAAATAGTGTATTTAGATTACACGTAATTGCAAATAGTGATTCTGCGGAAGATCAAAATTTAAAATATATTGTAAGAGATAAAGTATTAGAATATATGAATACAATTTCAGATTCTATTTCTTCTAAAGAAGATGTTATTTCTTTAGCAAATAAAAATATTAATGAAATTCAAAAGATAGCAGAAAATACTATACACGAAAATGGCTATAATTATTCAGTAACTTTAAGCATTGGTAATTTCCCATTTCCAACAAAATCTTATGGAGATATAACTTTTCCTGCTGGATTTTATGATGCACTAAAAATAGAAATTGGTAAATCGAAAGGACAAAATTGGTGGTGTGTAATGTTTCCTCCTTTATGTTTTGTAGATGTAACAAGTGGTATAGTTCCGCAAGAATCAAAAGAAACTATAAAGGAAAACCTTTCTGAAGAAGAATATAAACTTTTATCTACTACTTCTGATAGCATTACTTTTAAATTTAAATTAATTGAAATATTTCAAAATATTAGTATAAAACTAGCCCAATCTTAACAAAATCTTAAAAAACATTGTAAAACTTACAATTGTATGATATATTTTTAAATAGTTAGAGTGTAATATTACACTCTAATTTATATTGCAATTGAATTAGAAATAAACGCTAATATTAAGGGGGATTATATGGAAAAATTAGTTATTAATGGAGGAACTCCTCTAAAAGGAGAAGTTACTATTAGTGGTGCTAAAAATTCTGCTGTAGCAATTTTACCTGCTACTTTGTTAATTGATGGTACTTGCATAATTAATAATTTACCTAATATTGTAGATGTTAAACTTTCTTGTGAAATTTTAGAAGGTTTAGGTGCTAAAATTAAATGGTTAGATAAAAATAGTATAGAAGTTGATACTAGAAATATAACAAACACTATAGCCCCCATAGATTTAACAAGAAAATTCAGAGCTTCATATTATTTAATTGGTTCTATGCTAGGCAGAAAAAAAGAAATTGAAGTAGGACTTCCAGGTGGTTGTAATTTGGGAGCAAGACCTATTGATCAACATATTAAAGCATTTGAAGCATTAGGTGCAAAAGTTGATGTTACAGGTGGAAATATACGTGCAACCTCAAATAAACTAGTTGGAACTAATATATATATGGATATAGTTTCTGTTGGAGCAACAATTAACGCAATTCTTGCAAGTGTACTTGCTGAGGGCACTACAATAATAGATAACGCAGCAAAAGAACCTCATATTGTAGATATTGCAAACTTCTTAAACACAATGGGAGCAGATATAAGAGGTGCTGGAACAGATATGATTAAAATAAATGGTGTAACCTCTTTAAAAGGCGGTCAAACCTATAGTGTTGTTCCAGACCAAATAGAAGCAGGTACTTTTATGCTTGCAGCTATTGCTTCTAAAGGTGATTTAACAATAAAAAATTGTATAACTAAACATTTAGAATGTATAACTGCAAAAATTTTAGAAATTGGCGGAAACGTAGATATGAATGGCGATAAATTAAGAGTATGGTATGAAAAAAGGCCTACCAAAGCTACTATAAAAACACTTCCTTATCCTGGTTTTCCAACAGATTTACAACCTCAAATGGGCGTAGTTCTATCTCTTGCTGAAGGAACAAGTATAATAAATGAAAGCATATGGGAATCAAGATTTCAATATACAAATGAACTTAATAAGATGGGTGCTCAAATTACAACCCAAGGAAAATCTGCAATATTTGAAGGTGTAGAAAAACTTTATGGTGCTTCTGTATATTCATCAGATTTACGAGCTGGCGCAGCGCTAATTATTGCAGGTATAGCAGCAGAAGGAACAACTGAAATATATAATTTACAACATATTGATAGAGGTTACGAAAATATAGAAGAAAAATTTAGAAATATAGGCGCTGACATACAAAGAGTCACAGAATAAAAAAATGGTCGAGCATAAAGAATACTGACATCACCAGCGGTCACGGGGGATATAGCTCTTCCATATTAAAATACTAAAGGGTAATCTTTGTCCCCTTACCTTAGATAAAGGATGAAAAAAATGTTAAAATACTGCAGTTTATATAGTGGAAGTAGTGGAAATAGCTTTTTTGTACAGTCTAATAATACAAATTTATTAATAGATGCAGGAGTTAGTTCTAAAAAAATAATATCTGCTCTTCGGAGAATTTAATATATCTGGGAATGAAATTTCTGCAATTCTTGTTACTCATGAACATATAGATCATACAAAAAGTTTAGCTACTTTATCTAATAAATATAATATACCAATATACGCAAACAAAAAAACTTGGAAAGCATTAAATAGTATATCTAGTAAAATATCAGAAGAAAATAAAAAATATTTTAATATATCAGAGGATTTTGAAATAGGCGACTTTAAAATTTTTCCATTTTCTATTCCTCATGATGCAGCAGACCCTTGTGGTTTTAATATTTATTATAACAATAAAAAAATAAGTATTGCTACAGATATAGGTCATATGTCCGAAGAATTATTAAGTTATTTAGAAAACAGTTCATCTATACTATTAGAATCTAATTATGATCCAGAGATTTTAAAATATTCCTCTTACCCGTATTTATTAAAGCAAAGAATTTGCGGAGATAACGGACATCTATCCAACTTGATGGCTGGTAAAACCTTAGCAAATCTTTATAACTCCGGTTTAAAAAATGCTTTACTTGTACATTTAAGTAAAGAAAATAATTTTCCAGAATTAGCTTACGAAACTGTTTATAACGAAATTTCAAGCTGTAAAGATTTTTGTTTAAACGTAGCACCAAGAGATAATCCAAGTAAAATGTTTGAAGTAGGTTAGATTATGTAGGGGCGGACGACTCTATACTCCCGTATTAAGAAAAAAGGATATTCTTTTTTAAGGAATATCCTTTTTATTAGAAATAAAACTCTCTAGAAAAAAATCTATGGGGGCTGCAGGGAAAGGAAGATAAAAACTATTTATAAATGGGCGCTTTTTATAAATAACCTCATATTTCATCCCTGCAAGATAAAAAACTATTTTTGTGTTATATTAATAAATAGATTCTTTGTTGCACTTTGCCTGATAGACAACTTCATCTTCAAAAATTTTCTGTTTTACTATTCGCTTATTCTTTTTAATATCTTTTTTGTGAAAATTTTTACGATAATTTTTCTGACTGTAAAAAATATAAGAAAAAATAATAAGATTTTAAAAATCATTGTTTCACCTTAAAATTGTAATTGAATTAATTTTTTTGATATAAATTATTTTTAATATAATATTATAATACCTTATTTACCAAAAAATGTCAACAAAAACTTTGCGACATAATATTACAAATTACGACAGATGTAATAATACCTATTAAATCTCCTATTAATGCAGCCATTAATACATATCTTATTTTTTTAATTCCCACAACACTTGTATATACAGCTATAGTATAAAGAGTTGTTTCAGTTGAACCCATAATAGTTGATGCAATAAGTCCTAATTTACTATCCACTCCATATAAATTCATAATATCACTTCCAATTGCAATAGAAGCACTTCCGAGAAATTGGTCTTAATATTGCAAGAGGCACAACTTCTTTTGGAATTCCTAAAAATCCAATAATAGGATAAATTAATTTAATTATAAAATCTAATACTCCAGAATATCTTAAAGCTCCAATAGCAACAAATAAACCTATTAATGTTGGAAAAATTTTTACTACAATTTCTATTCCCTCTTTAGCTCCTTCTAAAAAAGTATCAAAAACTTTATTTTTTTCTATTAAACCATATACAAGTATTAATAATATAGTAATTGGTATTGCTAAATTAGATAAATAATTAACTACATTCATACATTTCTCCTAAAATTTTTTACTTAGTTTTTTGCTCAAAAAAACTGCCGCACACGCTGCACAAATTGTTGCAACCCATACCGGAATTATTATAGCAGTTGGATTTCTTGACCCTAATGAATTTCTTATTGCAATAACTGTTGTAGGTATTATTTGAATGGAAGCAGTATTTAAAACAATAAACATTGCCATAGAATTAGACAATCTATCTTTTTGTTTATTTTGTTTTTGCATAGACTTCATTGCCTTTAATCCTAATGGAGTTGCCGCATTTCCAAGTCCCATAATATTTGCTATTACATTCATACTTATTTCTTCGTGGACTTTATCCTCCTTTTTTATATCAGGAAATAATCTTTTCATAATTGGATTTAAAATTTTAGTTAAATTCTTTACTATACTTGTTTTAGAAGCAATTTGCATTATCCCATTCCATAAACACATAGTTCCAAGCAACGAAATGCACAATTCTACTGCCTGTTTTGTAGATTCAAAAATAGAATTATTTACTTCTGAAATTCTTCCACACCAAAAAGCATATATAAAAGATATTATTATAAATATTGGCCATAAAATATTTAACATTTTCATCCCTGTCCTTTTATTAATGTGTATTCAATGAATAAATTTATATGATAAAAAGTAATTTTTTAATATTGGTTTTAAATTTTTCTGATCTTTAATCTATTTCTTGACGAAATATTATTTTTATACACAATTTACAAAAAAAGGAAAATTTTTATTGACCTTTTATATAATTTATGATATTATTTATTAAAGTCGATTTGTCGAAAAATGTAAAATTAAGGGGGCTTTAATATGAAATCAACAGGAATAGTTAGGAGAGTAGACGAACTTGGAAGAGTTGTTCTACCAATAGAATTAAGAAACAAATTTGGAATCACTGAAAAGGATCCTATGGAAATATATGTAGATGGTTCTTCTATAATATTAAAAAAATATGAACCAAATTGCATTTTCTGTGGAAACTCTAAAAAATTAGTAGATTACCAAGGTAAAATGATTTGTGAAAAATGTGCAGAAAAAATTTCTAACTTAAAAGCAGAATAATAATAAATCCAGTAAAATTATTATGTTTTACTGGATTTACTTTTTTATACATCTAAAAAATATTTAATAAAATTTTAATTAATTTCTTTATTAATTTTATTTTTTTAAAAAATATTGATATATTTCATTTTTATTTGTATTTCTATCTTTTGCTATTTTTTTAATTATTTCTTTTTTATTATAATTTTGTTTTTCATAAAAATTATAATGTTCTTCTAAGGAAAGATTATTTAATTTTTCCTGTTTCTCTTGTTTTTTATTTTTACTGCTTCCTTCTAAAATAATAACAAATTCACCTTTAGGATTTTCTATTTTTTCTATTATTTCAGAAACAGTTCCTCTTATATATTCTTCGTGTATTTTAGTAATTTCTCTGGCTATTACTATATTTCTATCTCCTAAAATTTCTTTTATTATTTCTAATGTATTTATCAATTTGTGTGGGGCTTCGTAAAATATTAGGGTTTTATTAATTAATTTTATTTCTTCTAATTTTTCTGTTTTTTCTTTTTTATTTACTGGTAAAAATCCTAAAAATAAAAATTCTCTTGTATTTATTCCTGAAGCAATTAATGCATTTATTGCTGCACATGCTCCTGGAATAGGTATTATATTAATATTATTTTTTATTGCATCTTTTACTATTTCTTCACCTGGATCAGATATTCCTGGAGTTCCTGCATCAGATACTAATGCAATATTTTCTCCACTTAATAATTTATTTATTAAAATATTACTTTTTATTTTTTCGTTTTGTTTATAATAACTAATTAATGGTTTACTAATTTCTAAGTGATTTAATAATTTTAAAGTATGTCTTGTATCTTCTGCTGCAATTAAATCTACTTCTTTTAATATTTTAATTGCTCTTAATGTTATATCTTCCAAATTTCCTATTGGTGTTGCAACCAAATATAAATTACCGTTTCATTTTATTTTTATTTCTCCTTTATTTTTTATTATAAATTTTTAATATCTCATCTGTGTATGTTCCATCTTGGTTATATACAATTAAAGGTTTTTCCATTTTTAGAAATTGCTTTGCTCCTTTAGTTGCTTTAATTAAAACTAAGTTTGGTTCCTTTTCTATTTTTGGATAAATAAATCTAATTATTTTAGGTTCTAATTTATATTTTCTTAAAGCCTCTATTATATCTATTAATCTATCTGGTCTATGTACCATATAAATTGAAGCATTAGTTTTTAATAAATATGAAGAAATTTTTGCAATATCATCAATATTGCACATAACCTCATGTCTAGATATTAATTGAGTCTCATCTTTACTTGTTAGACCTGTATTTTCCTTTTTATATGGCGGATTTGTAACTACTGCATCAAAACTATTTGCTGGAAATTTTTTACTTAAATTTTTAATATCTTCATTCATTATTTCAAATTTATTTTCTAAATTATTTAATTTAATTGATTTCTTAGCCATTTTACATACGTCTTCTTGTATTTCTATGCCAGTAATATGTTTTAAATTAGTTTTTGCACATAATAAAAGACTAATTATTCCAGTTCCTGTTCCTAAATCTAAAACTTCAGAATCTTTTTTTATATCTTTTGCGAAATCGGATAAAACAACACTATCTATTCCAAAACAAAATCCATTTTTATTTTGAATAATTTTTAATCCTTTATATTCTAAATCGTCTATTCTTTCTCCTTCTTTTAATATCTCCATATCTATTCTCCATATTTAAATTTCATATATTATACAACAAATTTACATAAAAGTAAA
>JAZSCD010000017.1:0-4909 GCA_045602745.1 Clostridia bacterium
TCATCGCCTAAATCTTTTATTTTCCCCACTTTTCTTTCTATTCTAACACCTGGCCAGTTCCCTATTTTTTGATTTGTACCTGTAAGTAAATTGAAAAGTGTAGTTTTACCACTATTTTGATTTCCAACTAATGCTATTTTCATTTTCTACATCAGATTTAAATATTTCTTTACTTTTTACTTGTGTGTTTCTATTTTTTCTTATTATATTTTTTAAATCCTCTATCCCTGTTCCTTTTAATGCAGAAATTGTTACCACATCTGTCCCTATTTCTTTTGATAATTTTTCAGTATCTATATAAATTCCTTTTTTCTCTAATCTATCTGCCATGTTAAGTGCAATTATAACTTTTACATCCAATTCCATAAGTTGAGTTGTAAGATACATACTTCTTTCAATTGAAGTTGCGTCTACTATATTTATTATTAAATCTGGTTTTTCTTCTAATACGAATTTTCTAGATACTTCTTCTTCTATAGTATATGGACTTAAAGAATATATTCCTGGTAAATCTACTAAATCATCGTCTAGTTCTTTTATTTTTCCTACTTTTCTTTCTATTGTAACACCTGGCCAATTACCTATCTTTTGGTTAGTACCTGTTAGTAAATTAAAAAGTGTAGTTTTACCGCTATTCTGATTGCCTACTAATGCTATTTTCATTCTCTAATTCTCCTTTCTTTAGAAGATCTAACTATAATATTTGGGCGGGCACAAGACCCGCCCCTACAATTATTGCAAAACTTCAACATCTATATTTTTCATTTCTTCTTTTCTAATGCAAAGTTCGTATCCTCTAAGTTCTATATCTACTGGATCACCCATTGGAGCTACTTTTTTTATTAAAATTTCTGTTCCTTTTGTTATTCCCATATCTAATAAATGTCTTCTTATATCTAGTTTATCCATATGAATTCCTAAAACTCTTGCTCTTTGTCCTATTTTTAAGTCACTTAAATGTCCTTTATCTCCTTTTTTTAATATTTTTTTCTTCATATTCTTCTCCTTGTTTTATAAATTATATTAATTAAGCTGGACATGTATTCGTAAACCTTTCATAAAAAATAGGATTTTGGATAAAATATCTAAAATCCTATTTTTTCATTTTTATTAATAATTTCTCTATCCATCCTTTTTTATATTTTAATGATATGTATCCTATAAAAGACATTACAAATGCTCCTATTGAATCTACTATTAAATCTTGCATTGTATCTACTACTGCGAGTCTTCCTGAAAGTAAGCTTCCATTTTCTAATGCAATTTTTTGCATATTTACCCCAAGTAATCCATCTACAGCATATTCAAATATTTCCCACATTACTCCTAATGTTACTGCAAACAAAAAGGAGAATAATGCGACAAATACTGGAGCTAATTTTACATGTACTTTTTCATTTTTATTTAAAATGTTAACAAACGAAAATCCTAATGCTCCGAACATTGCTCCACTTAATGTATGAAGCATTGTATCCCAATGCGGTATTCTATAATAATAATTTCTTACTTCTCCTAAAAATACAGCTCCATATAAAAATAAGATATATGCTATATACATATTTGAAGGAATTACTATTTTTGTCCTTTTACTTATAATATTAGGTAAGAAAAATCCTATTGCTCCTAATATACATTGAAAAAGCATTAATACATAATCTGCTTTAATTCTTAATCCTTGTATGTTTTCTGTATTTGTTTCTGGTGATACTATAATTTTATATATTATAAAAACAATTGGAGCTATAAAACTAATTAGTACAAATTTTGCAATTATTTCTTTCCAGTCTCTCTTTAGCATATATACTCCTTTTTTATAATAAACCACTTTCATTTAATTTATTATTATCAGCAAGTGCTACTAATATATCTTTTTCTTCTACTATATATTCAAGAGATGGAAATATTTCTAAATCTTTATTTGCATTTTTTATACATAATACATTCATTCCATAATTATCCCTTAAAAATAATTTTACTAATGGCTTGCCAACCCATTTGCTTAATGCATTTATTTCTACAATGCTATATTCATCTGAAAAATTTATAGCATCTATAACACTTTCATTCATTATAGATTTTGCAAGTTTTATTCCCATTTCTGTTTCTGGTGATATTACTTTATCTATTCCCATTTTCTCTAATATTTTTTTGTGCATTTCATTTATAGCCTTTACTATTATTTCTGAAATTCCTGCTTCTTGGAATAACATTGCAGCCATAATACTTTCTTCTACGCTTTCTAATGTAATAATTGCTATATCAAAGTTATTTAATGAAAGTGTATTCATTTTTTCTGTATCTTTGGTATCTATTTGAATTGCTTGTGTAGCATAAAGATCTGCTTCTTCTACTCTATCCATACTTCTATCCAAAGCTAATACCTCACAATTATATTTTGATAATTGTTTTACTATACTCATTCCAAATGTCTTTAATCCTAATACTAAAATATGTTTCTTTGCCATAATTATTCTCTCCTTTTTAACCTACTATAACATTTCCTTTTGGATATGTTACTACATTTTCATTTTTTTCTTTCTGCTTTTTAAATAATGCTATTGATATTGTAATTGGTCCTAATCTTCCTATTATCATTAAACATGCAATTATAAATTTCCCAAGTGATGATAAATAAGCTGTTACATTTAGAGAAAGACCTACTGTACCAAAAGCAGATATTACTTCAAAAAATACATCTATAAAACTAAATGTCCTGAATTCTGCTATTTTTGAACTATATATTTCTTCCTGTAAAGAAAATTCAGAAACTAACAATCCTAATACTGATGCTATAATAATAAAAATACTAATTGCAAATATAACTATTGCTCTTCTTAATACTTCAAAAGATATATTCTTTTTAAATATATTAATTTCATTTCTTCCTACTATAAAATTCATGACACACAATATTAATATTGCAAGTGTAGTTGTTTTTATTCCACCTGCTGTACTTGCAGGAGATCCACCTACAAACATATAGCAAATTGATACAAATTTTCCTGCTGTTGTTAATTCTTGTTGTTCTATTGTGCTAAATCCTGCTGTTCTAAGAGTTATTGATTGAAATGCTGATTTAAGTATCTTTGTACATTGATTATCCTTCCCCATTACAGTAATATTATTATGTTCTAATCCATAAATTAACACTGTTCCTGAAATAAGAAGTATTATTGTTGTAGTAAGAACTATCTTTGTATGAAGACTATATTCTTTCCACATTTTTTTTAATTTTAATTTTTCTTTTAAACTCTTTTTTAATGTTTTAGAAATATCACTCCAAACAGTAAATCCTAATCCTCCAATAATAATCAAACTCATAATTGTTATATTTACTAAAACATCTGAACTATATTTTACCAAACTATTTGTTCCTATTATATCAAATCCAGCGTTACAAAATGCTGATATTGAATGGAATACAGAATAGAAAATTCCTATTCTTGTTCCATATTCAGGAATAAATCTAATTGCCAGTAATAAAGCTCCTAATCCTTCTAATACAATAGTATACTTAAAAATCCTCTTTACTAAATCAACCATTCCACTAAAATTATCTTGATTTAGTGATTCTTTTATTATTATTCTATCTGATAAATTTATTTTTCTACCAACAAACATTAATATCATAGAAATAAAAGTCATAAAACCGAAGTCCACCGATTTGAATTAAACACATTATAATCACTTGTCCAAATGTAGAAAATTGCTGAGCAGGAACTTTAGTAACTAACCCAGTAACACATACAGCTGATGTGGAAGTAAAAAATGCATCTATAAAATCTATTTTTCTTCCTTCTCTATTAGATATTGGTAATTTTAAAATTATTGCTCCTATAAAAATTATTAACAGCATTCCTATTACTAATATTTGAGTAGGAGACATCTTGTTTTTTGTTTCTTTTTTCATACTTTCCCTTCTTTTGTGTTTAAATATCGTAAAAATATGTTGCTTCTAAATCTGCTTCAAATGTAAGTAATGCTATTGGATATTTTTTATAAGCCTGACCTAATGTTCCATATAGTTCTTTAGGTTCTGTAAATCCCATATGCCATCTTATTGCATATTTTTCTTCTGGTGTTAATTTAATAAATTCACTAATCATCATAACAGATTTCTCCCCATGTCCGTAAGGAATATTGTCTTCTACTGTGTAATATGGTACTTGTTCCCATACTCCATTATTTTTTACATTTCTAAAATCTGTTTTATAATAATTAACTTTACAAATATCATGCAATAATGCAATTATTTTTACAGTATCTGAATCTTCTGTTTTTGTTTTTAATATTTCATATACCTTCATACTATGCTCTAAAAGTCCACCCTTCCATGCACCATGATATTTGGTACTTGCTGGTGCATCAAAAAAGTCTGTTGTTTCTAGAAACTCTAATAGTTTATCCATTCCTTCTCTATTTATTGATTTTAATAAATTTATAAATTCTTCTTTCATTTTTATTACCTTCTTTTATTTATTATATATATTTTTTATCACATTAAATAAAATTTGTCTATATATTTAATTAATAATTAAAAGGTAAAAGGCACGTAAGTAAATACGTGCCCTTTTAATTTTAACTATAAATTCTATACTACCATTACAATCTATTTATAAATTCCCTATCACTTATAATTCCGTTATTTCCTACCAACCTTTTTATTTTTACTTCATCCTCAAAAAATTTTTTTCTGACTTCTTCTACTGTTTTTTTATATATTATACTTTCATATATTTCTTCTTCTTTAAAACCTTCTAACTTATATCTATTAGGAATACTTATTTTTAAGTGATTTACATTTATTCCATTAAATTTTTTACTTTTTATTAATACTTTTCCTAAGAAATTTATTATAACTGCTTTATCATATATATTATATTGATTTAAAAGTTCTTCTGGAAAATCA
>JAZSCD010000018.1:0-22886 GCA_045602745.1 Clostridia bacterium
TTTCTTTCTCTTCAAATTTTCTACTATCTGCTTTTATAAATTTTATATTCTTGTCCGAATTATTTCTATTTATTTCTACATCTAAAAATCCATGTTCACCAAGTTCATCAAATCCAAAAGAAATTAATGAACCAGGATATATAAATTTATTCTCATGATTATAATTTGCTTTATGAATATGCCCTAGTGCAATATAATCAAATCCTATTTTTCTTAATCTAACAGAATTTATTGGATTATATTGCATATCTAATGTTTTACTAGCATCTAATGTTCCATGTGTAATTAATATATTTATTTTTTCTTTATTTTTTATTTCAATTTCGTCTATACCAGAATTAATACAATAAAAATCAGAAAAGCCATATCCATAAATATCTACATCTTCTAATTCTATTCTTTTTATTTTCCCGTCAAAAATAGTTACATTTTTATTCCAATTAAATGTATTATAAAAAGAATTATTTAAAAATGGATCATGATTTCCTGGTGAAATAAATATTTTAGTATCTGGTATTGTTTTAAATAAATTATTAATATATTCAATTGTGCTTTCTCTAATATATTCTTGCTCATATAAATCCCCTGATATAAACAAAAAGGGGATTTTTTCTTTATTAATATATTCAATTGTTTTCTTAAATGCTTCTCTTTGTTCTAATCTCCTAATATTTGATAAATCTTTTTTTGAAGCAAGCACTGTAAATGGGCTATCAAAATGTATATCTGCCATATGAATAAATCTCATAAAATTCCTCCTTGTATGTCTTTATAATTATCATTTGTATCTTGTAGGGGCAGATTCCATATCTGCCCGTAATAATATTTTTTGTCGGGCGGAAATAGATTCCTCCCCTACATCGTCTGCAATTAATTTTTTCTATAAAGCGCAATTTATTTCATATTCTGTAATAAACTATTTCTTGCAATTATTCCATTAATATGGATAGATGCTTTTTTTTCTATTTGTAATTTTATTTTTTTATCTAAAATATATAAAACTGTTTCGTCTATTCCAATGTCTACTAATTGGTTTAAATATTCTAAGTCTTCAAAATTTCTATCTCTACTTGTTCTATCTGCTATAAATAATATTTTAGAATATATATCCATATCTTTATTGCCTGTTGTATGATTTGCTATTGCTTGTCCCATATTTTCAGAAAAGCCAAATTGTTTTATAGCTATATCTTTTCCTATTTTCGCATGTAAAAGTCCTATATTTATTTTTTCTGTTTCATCTATTTCTATTTTGTTCTCTTTCACATATTTTAATTTTTCTTCTTCATTCATTTCTTTTGCTACATCATGTGCCATTCCTATCTTTTGTGTAATTTCCACATCTGCTCCAAATTTTAAAGCAAGTTCTTTTGATCGTTCCATTACACATACGCTATGATAATATCTTTTTTCAGATAATTTATCTTTTATATATTCTTGAATCTCTTTTAAGTTCATTTTTTACCCTTTCTTCTTACTTTTCTAATGCTAAGTTAATTAGTTCATCTAATATTTTAGAATACTCTAATCCACTTTGTTCCCATAATTTAGGATACATGCTAATCTCTGTAAAACCTGGTAATGTATTTATTTCATTTATATATATTTCTTCTGTTTCTTCATTTACAAAAAAATCTACTCTTGCAAAACCTTTTCCGTCAATTGCTTTAAATGCTTTTATTGCTTCTGCTCTTACTCTATCTGCTAATTCACTTTTTATTTCTGCAGGTATTGTAAGTTTAGATGCTGCATTTTTATATTTTGCATCAAACGTATAAAAACTTTCTGCAGGTGTAATTTCACCTAAACAAGATGCTTTTACATATTCATTTCCAAGAACTGAACATTCTATTTCTTTGCCAACTAAATTTTCTTCTATTAATATTTTTTTATCATATTTAGAAGCATATTCAATATGTTCTTCTAATTCTTTTATATTATTTGATTTATTTATTCCAACAGATGATCCAGAATTTGAAGGTTTTATAAACATTGGATAAGTTAATTTTTCATCTATTATTTTACAAACTTCTTTTAAAGTACATCTTTTTTCATTAAACTCTTTATCAATATATATATATTCATTTTTATCTTTTCTTACATACTCATATTTGGCTTGTTTAATATTAGCTTTATCAAATATTATTTTTGCATATGCCTTATCCATAGCTACACTTGATCCTAAAACTTTACATCCAACATATGGTTTTTTTAATAATTCAAATAATCCTTGTATACTTCCATCTTCTCCATATAGTCCATGTAAAACTGGAAATATTACGTCTAAATTAGTTAAATATTCAATTACATTTTCTATTCTTTCAATATTTTCTATTTTATCTCCAACTTGATATTTTTTAGATATATCTGTGCACTTATACCACTCGCCATTACTATCTATATAAGTACAAAAAACATCATATTTATTTGTATCTAATTTTTTTGCTACTGAAGTTCCTGAAACTATTGAAACATCATGTTCTGTTGACATTCCTCCAAATACAACTCCAACTTTTAATTTACTCATATTATACCTCCTATTGATTTCATTTTTCAGACGAGCAATGCTAGCTCTCTATATTACTTATTTAATATAATCTAAAATTTTACTAAAGTTCATAGAATTAGAAGCTTTTAATAAAATTAAATCTCCATTTTTCATAATATCTTTTAAATGTGTAGATGCATTATTTATATCTTCAAACTTATTTATATTTTTAACTCCTAATTTTTCTGCTTTATATGCAATTTCTTTTGCATATTCTCCAATAGTAATTAATATATCAATTTTATTCTTTGCTACCTCTTCTCCTACTTTTTCATGTAATTCTTTTGTAAATTCACCAAGTTCTAACATATTTCCTAAAACAGCTATTTTTCTATTAGCTTCTGTGTTTCCCATCACCTCTAGAGCTGCTTTCATAGAATCATAACTTGCATTATAACTATCATTAATTACTTTTATATTATCTTTTATAATTTGAATATCCATTCTGTTTGCTGTTAATTTGAATTCTGATATCCCTTTAATATTCTTTTCTTCTTCTATTCCTAATATATTACCTATAGCAAATGCACATATAGCATTATATACAAAATGAGTCCCTCCAACTGGCACATTTACTTTTGTTTGATTAATTTCAAACAAACTACTATTTTGTAATTCTACAATATTTTCTGCTATATAGTCACTCTTATTTGCTATTCCATATGTATATATTTTATATTTTTCCTCTTTTTTTGCCCAGTCATTTAATAAATCATTATCATTATTTATTAAAACAAAACCATTTGTATTTAATCCTTGTAATATTTCTAATTTAGCTTTTAAAATATTTTCTCTTGAACCAAGATTTCCTATGTGAGAAGTCCCTACGTTTGTTATTACACATCCTGTTGGTTTTGCAATATCTGTAAGTAAACTAATTTCTCCAAAGTGATTCATTCCCATTTCAACAACAACTGCGGTATGGTCTTTTAGTTTTAACAATGTAAGTGGTAATCCTATATGATTATTTAAATTTCCTTCTGTTTTTAATACATTAAATTTTTGTGACATAACATTTGCAATTATATCTTTTGTACTGGTTTTACCGAACACTTCCTGTTACTGCAATTACTGGTATATCATACATGTTTCTTTTATATTTTGCTATTTTTTGTATGGCTTTTACTGTATCTTCTACCTTTATAATTACTTTGTTTTTATACTTTTCTAAAACGTCTTCATTTATCTCATCATCTGTAATACAGCCAATAGCACCATTTTTAAAGGCAGATTCTATATATTTATTTCCATTTACTCTTTCACCTTTTATTCCAAGGTACATATCTCCAACTTTTATATCCCTACTATCTTTGGAATATGAGTTGATTTGTAGTTCTTTGTCCCCTACTATTAATTGCCCCTTGCAAACTTCTAATATTTTATTAACTGTTATTTTTTTATTGTTCATAATACCCCTTTTATATTTGTTATAATAATATATATTTATTTCTTGTTCATTTTATAACATTTTTTAATAAATGAAAATACCTTTTAACTAATTAATACTACTTCTTTCTATTTTATTGACAAAACTCGCTATAAAAGGTAAAATTATTACGGAAATATATAATAGGAGGTTTTCTTATGTGGGGAGATATAGCAATTGCATTTCTGCTTGCTTTTATAACAGCTTATGTAATTACTCCATATACAATTAGACTTGCAAGGAAAATAGGTGCACTTGATTTACCTAAAGATAAAAGAAAAATACATAAAAATGCAATGCCAAGACTTGGTGGTTTAGCAGTATTATGTGGATTTCTTGTATCTACAATTTACTTAATTATAGTAATGTCTATTGAGAACACATTAAACTTAGGTAGTCCAGATAACTACTGTATTAAATTATTAGGCTTTTTCTTAGGTATTATTATACTTGGTATATTTTGTTTTTTTGATGATTGGAAAGGAATCCCTCCATACATAAAACTAATTGGACAAATTTTAGCTGCATTAGTAATTACATTTAGTGGAATAAGAATTGATAAAATTGCCTTATCTACTTTGAACACTGTAATAAGTAGTGATTTTATTTCAATTGTAATCACTGTTATTTGGATAGTAGGTATTACTAATGCAATAAATTTAATAGATGGTTTAGATGGACTTTCATCTGGAATATGCTTAATATCTTGTTTTTCATTACTTATAATATTTACACTTAATAGTTCTCCTTTAATTGCTATTATATTAATTACAGCACTTGCAGGTTCATTAGTAGGTTTTTTACCTTTCAATTTTAATCCAGCAAGAACATTTATTGGAGATACTGGTTCAAACTTCTTAGGATATTCATTATCTATAATTTCAATTTTAGGTGTTGCAAAAACATATACAGCAATCGTTTTAATTGCTCCTTTAATAGTATTTGCACTTCCTTTATTTGATACAATTTTTGCAATATGTAGAAGAATTATTAAAACTAAATCAATTAAAGGCGTATTTAAAGCAGATAAAGAACATTTGCATCATAAAATAATGAAAAAAGGCTATACGCAAAAGCAAGCCGTATTCATGCTTTATGGTATTAGTGCTACTTTTGGAATGTTTGCAATTATACTTTTGGAAAGTGGTTTATGGAAAGCCATTTCATTTGGATTAATGGTAATAGCTGTAGCAACTATTGGATATAAAGATATGTTCAAAAAAAGAGATGAGGAATTAAAATGATGCTTAAAAATATAAATACTAAAAAACTTTTTAATACTATATTAATACTATTTTTACTAATCCAACCTATATTTGATTTTAAAATTTTTTACAACTCTATTTCTACATTAATTAGAGTTGTTATTATATTTACTTTGTTTACTTATTATTTTTTTACAAGCAATAACAAAAAAAAATATTTTTTTGCTATTTATCCTTTTCTTTTAATAATTTATTTTATATTTCACCACATTAATGCTTTGAACTTTAATTCTTTAGTTCCAGGTAATTTCAATTATTCTATTTTTAAAGAATTTTTATATTTTGTAAAAATGATATGTCCTTTTTTATTAATATATTCAATATATAAATCAGACTTAAAAAAATTAGATTTAATAAGAATTATTAAAGTTCTTGTTTGTATAATAGGATTAACTATAATAATTAGTAATATATTTGTTTTTTCTTATGGAAGTTACAGTGATAAAACAATCAAAGCAAATTTTCTTTATTGGTTTAACCAAAACAACTTTGTATATCAAGATTTAGCTTCAAAAGGATTATTTGAATATGCAAATCAAATAAGTGCAATTTTATTAGTTTTTTTACCTTTTTGTTTATCCTCATTTTTTTATAATAAAAAACTATGTAATTTATTAATATTAATTATAAATGTATTCTCTTTATTCTTATTAAGCACAAAAGTATCTGTTTTAGGAATATTTTTAGTTTTTGTTTATACACTTTTTGTCTATTTATTTAATAATACATTTATTGTTAAACAAAAAGCATCATATGTAGCACTTATAAGCACTATAATTATATTAATTGCCTATTCACTTATAGTTTCTTATAATCCAATCTTTATGAGAATAGATGAAACCAAAATAATAGAAGCTTCATCTAATTCAGTTGTTACTGAACAAATTCCTGAAACTAATAATAGTACTTTTGATAATACAGTTCAAAAACCAACTGCTTCAATATCTTTTATTGCTCAAAATTATGAAAATAAACAAATTAAAACAGAATTTATAACTCAAAGTTATCCCTACCAATATGACCCTGAATTCTGGTTAAAAATTTTTAATGAACCACTTTCAAATAGAGTAGATTACAGATTTATGGAATATTCTATGATAAAAAGAGTTGTAGAAATAAATAATAATAAATTTGATAAATATTTTGGAATAACTAACACGAGACTTCAAAATATTTTTAATATAGAAAGAGATTTTGTAGTTCAATATTATGCTCTTGGCATAATTGGTTTAATTTTAATCTTCTTACCATATATTTCTTTACTAATATGGTATGTATGTATAACAATAAAAAACAAGCTAAAAAGTTTAACTGTTGAAAATTTATTAGCATTTATTTCAATATTAATGGTTTTTGGAATATCATATTTTTCTGGTAATTTATTAAATAGTTTAAGTTTTACAATATATTTTAGTATATTATTTATTCTATTATTACATACGGATAAGCATATTTAAATAATTTCCATATGTTGTTGAATAATATCAATTTTTATTATATAATCTTAAAATGTTATGGAGGTAATGTTTATGTTGTTTAAAAATATTATTGCAAATTTCAAAAAATACTCATTTTTATTGCAACAATTAATATCAAGAGATTTTAAAGTAAAATATAAAAGATCAGTTTTAGGGATTGTTTGGAGTTTGTTATATCCATTATTAAACATGGCTGTAATGGCATTAGTGTTTTCCAATATATTTAAATTTAGCACACCTGGTGTAAATTATTTAGTATATGTATTAAGCGGACTAGTAATGTTCAACTATTTTAGTGAAGCATCTAATTTATCAATGAGTTCTGTAGTTACAAACTTTCCTTTAATAAATAAAATATATATGCCAAAATATATTTTTCCACTTTCAAAATGTTTATTTGTAGGAATTAACTTTTTATTAACATTAATACCTTTATATTTAGTTATTTTACTTACCGGTACGGGCTTAAATATATATCACCTATTTTTGCCGTATGCTTATATTTGTTTATTTATATTTACATTAGGAATTGGACTTATACTGTCAACAATTTCTGTATTTTTAAGAGATATGTTTTATATATATGGAATAGTCTTAACGCTTTGGACTTATTTAACTCCTATTATGTATGATATTTCGTTAATCTCAGCAAAATTACAAGTTTTCTTTAAACTTAATCCTATGTATCATTATATAAATTTCATAAGAAGAATTATTTTGTATCATGAACTTCCTTCAGCCTTTACTTTTGCTGTTTGTGGAATTTCATCTATTGTAGTTTTAATAATAGGTTTAATAGCATTTAAGAAAAATCAAGATAAATTTATTTATTATGTATAGGAGGTTAATATGATAAAAGTTAATGATGTATCAATGAGATTTAATCTAGGAATAGAAAAAAATTTTTCATTGAAACAATTTTTTATAGATTTCTTTAAAGGGAAAAAAACTAAAAAAAATGAATTCTGGGCTTTATCTAATGTTAGTTTTGATGTCAAAAAAGGAGAAGTAATTGGATTTGTTGGAACTAATGGTGCTGGGAAATCAACACTTTTAAAAATAATTGCTGGAGTTATGAAACCTACTAAAGGAAGAATTGATATATATGGAAATATTTGTCCTATGATAGAGCTTGGTGCAGGTTTTGATATGGATTTAACAGCAAGAGAAAATATTTATTTAAATGGAGCAGTTTTAGGGTATTCAAAACATTTTATTGAAGAAAAATTTGACGAAATAGTTGCCTTCTCAGAGCTTGAAAACTTTTTAGATGTTCCTGTTCGAAACTTTTCATCTGGTATGGTTGCAAGGCTTGCATTTTCTGTTGCCACAGTAGTAGATCCAGAAATATTAATTGTTGATGAAATATTGTCTGTTGGAGATATAGCATTTCAACAAAAAAGTGAAAACAAAATGAGGTCTATGATAAGTGGTGGAACTACTGTATTGTTTGTTTCTCATTCTATTGAACAAATAAAAAAATTATGTGATCGAGCAGTTTGGTTAGAACATGGAAAAATCCAAAAAGTTGGTCCTGCAGCAACAATCTGTGATGAATATAAAAAATCACTTGGATTATAGAAAGGAGCTTTAAATTGAACCTACTAAATAAGAAACTAATAAAATATAAAAATAATGCTATAAAAATCACTCATGCTAATAATACTTTAAAAATAAAAAACCCTTCTGATTCTCATGGTTTTTTAATTTATCCTTATATATTTAACAACAAAAACAAAAAATCTATATCTATGAATTTTTTAGGAGAAGTTATAAAAGGAAATGGCGCTATATTACAAATTCTAGATTTTAATCGAAATATTTTATCAGAAACTTCTTTTAATTCTTCTTCTAACTATATAATAAATGCAAAAAAATTCTTTTTCTGTATAAAAATAAATAGACAATCTGAAGTTATTATTAATAATATTAATATAGAATTTGAAAAAAATTTAGTTGATAATTTTAATCACATACTAAATAGTAAAAATGATATTTTAATAATTACACCAAGCTACCCTACACAAGAAAACAAGTACTTTGGTGGATTTGTCCATTCTAGGGTAAAAGCATATAAAGATTCTGGAATAAAATTTGATTTAGTTTGTGCTCACGAATATCCTAATACTTGTACCTATAATTTTGAAGGAATTGATGTAACTCGAACTTCATTTTTTGGCCTCAGACAAATTTTAACACAAAAAAAATACAAAACAATTTTATTACACTTTTTTGACAACAGATATGCCCAAATTCTAGACGCATGTGACTTATCGTCAACGAACCTGTATTTTTGGATTCATGGTCCAGAAACCTTATACTGGGATTGGGCTAAAATGACTGATAAATATTTTACTAATGAAACTCCATTATCAGATTTATCACTAGATTTTTTCAAATCAAGTGATAAATTAATAAAACGATATAATAATTATCCAAATGTGCATTGGGTTTTTGTGTCATCTTGGATTAAAGAAAAAAGTGAAAAATTAATTAACATTAAATTTAATAATTATGTAATTATTCCTAATTATATTGATGAAAAAAATTTTAATTATAGTCCAAAATCGCCTGAATTAAGGAAAAAAATTTTTTTCTTAAGAAGATTTGAAAATATAAATAAATATGCTATTGATGTTAATGTTCGAACTATTTTGGAACTAAGCCGTAGAGACTTTTTTAATGACCTAGAATTTAATATATATGGTACAGGAGACTTTTACGATACACTTATTGCTCCTATTAAAGATTTCCCAAATGTTCATTTATATCCTCAATTTTTAACACATGAAGAAATTGCAAAAGTTCATAAAGAAAACGGTATCGGTTTATTTGCAACTAGATATGACGCGCAGGGCGTATCTATGTGTGAAGCTGCAATGTCTGGTTTAACAATTGTTTCTTCTCAAAATGATGCAATTGCAGAATTTATACCATCTGATGACATTTTATTATGCGAAACTGAAGATTATATTCAATATGCAAATGTTATAGAAAAAATGTATAGGAATCCAGATCTATTTACTAAATTAAGTAAGAAATGTCACGATAAAGTTTTCTCAAAATGTAGTTTTGAAAAAACTATACAAAAAGAAATCGATATAATTAAGAACTCAAACGACTTTTTAAATTCTTCACAACCATTTGCTTTAACTAATAATAAAATTCTTAGCATTATAATTCCATCATATAATGTTGAAAATTATCTATTCCACGGTGTTTATACAATTCTTGAACATGCAAACGGAAATAAAATTGAAGTAATTATAGTAAATGATGGTTCTAAAGATAACACACTTTCAATTGCACAACAATTACAAAAACAATACTCAAAAAGCAATGTTGTAATAATAGATAAACCAAATGGAGGACACGGTTCTACTATTAATGCTGGTTTAAAAATTGCTACTGGTAAATATATTAGAATTATAGATGGTGATGACTGGGTTGACTCAAATGATATGAAAAAGTTAATTGACATATTAGAAAAAGAAACTTCTGATATCGTTCTTACTAACTATTCTGAAGATAGAGCTGTAGAAAATCAATTAATTCCTAAAACCATTTACGAATTTATGAAACACGAGAAACAATATAAATTTGATGATTTATGCTACGAAGGGTATGGATTTACCGAATGGGGACCTATACTTGCTACTGCTAATTTTAAGAATGAAGTCCTAAAAAATTCATTTGTTTTAACAGAAAATTGCTTCTACATAGATATGGAATTCGATGCATATTCTATTGAAAAAGCTGAAACTATAACTTATTATCCTTTAAATATTTATAGATATTTTATTGGTAGAATTGATCAATCTATAAGCCAAGACTCATATACTAGAAATTTCAAACAACATGAAAAAGTATTATTTAATTTAATTAATTATTATACTAACTCTGAAATTTCAACTAATAAGAAAAATTATATATTAAATAAATTAATTATACCTATGCTTGTTGCACATTACACAATTTTAGTACAATTTCTTAAATCAAGAAAAGAATATAATATATTTGAAAAAAAACTAAAAAAATATCCTAATTTATACAATGACCCTAGAATAGCAACTAAAATGAAAAAATTCCATAGAAAAACACATGGAATATTTATTAAATATACTAATTTAATTAAAAAATTATCTTCTAAAATTTTTAATTAAGTAAAGGAGTTTGTATGAACACTAAACATGTTAAATATTTAATTATAGGTGCTGGTATATCTGGCCTAACATTTGCAAATTATATTAAAGACGATTACTTAATATTAGAAAAAGAAAATGAAGTTGGTGGATATTGTAGAACTATAAAAAAAGGGGATTTTATTTGGGATTATGCTGGGCATTTCTTCCATTTTAAAACAGATGAATTTAAAAAACTTTTTATAAATAATGTTGATAAAAACGATATTATTCATAAAGATAAATGCACAAAAATCTTATATGAAAATAATTTAATAGACTATCCTTTCCAAACAAATATACATCAATTAGAAAAACAAGATTTTATAGATTGTTTGTATGATTTATTTAATAAAACAGAAAAAGAAAATTATGATAATTTCTTAGATATGTTATATGGAAAATTCGGACAATCTATTGTAGAAAAGTTTTTAAGACCTTATAATGAAAAATTATACGCTTGTGATTTACGTACATTAGATACAGATGCTATGGGACGTTTTTTCCCATATGCAGATATTAAGCAAATTATAAATAATATGAAAGCTAATAAAGATTCATCATATAATAATACATTTTTATATCCAAAAAACGGAGCTGGTTCTTTTATAGATATTTTATATAATAATCTAGATAAAGAAAAAGTATTATTGAATACAACCATTATATCTGTCGATATGGATAAAAAACTGGTAAAAACAAAATCTGGTGAAGAATATGAATTTGAATATTTAATTAACTCTGCTCCGCTTAATCATTTTCTAAATTTATTTAATGATTCAAACTTTTGTAATTTACAAAAAGAACTTTCATATAATAAAGTACTTGTATTTAATTTAGGTTTTAATAAAAAATCAAAATATACAAATGAACATTGGATTTATATACCTGAAAAAGATGCTAATTATTATAGAATTGGATTTTATGATAATATTTTGGATGCAGAAAAATTAAGTATGTATATTGAAATAGGTTATGACAAAAATGCAACTATTAATGCTAAAGAACAATTAGACTTAACCTTAATAAACCTAAAAAAACATGGAATTATTGATGATTCTACGAAATTAGAAGAATATGTTTCTATAATAATGGATCCTGCCTATGTACATATTAATGGACAAACTGATAAGAAAATACAAGACTTAAAAGAAACTTTAAAAAATAATCAAATTTATACAATTGGTAGATACGGAGCTTGGACATACTGTTCAATGGAAGATTGTATGTTAGAAGCCAAAAATTTATCTGAAAAATTAAAATAATAAAAAAGGAAAATCTATATGGGATATAAAATTAATAAAATCATTTCTATAATAAAAAAAGATGGTTTGTTAGTAGCAATTAAAAAAATATATAAATTTATTCAAGCAAAATATTTATCTAAAATAAATTTATTCGGATATCTTTATATAACATTAAATCATAAAAAGTTTAAAATAAAAGTTAGCGAAATATTAAATAGTGATTATGATAGAATAATTATTTGGCGTAGCTCTTTTGGTTGGAATGTGCCTTTGTTTCAAAGGCCACAACACATAGCAAATAATCTGTCAAATTCTAATTGTTTAGTTTTTTATGAAGTTACAACTGTTACTGACAAAGTAAAAACTTTCAAAAAAATCAAAAATAATTTATTTTTAGTCAATTTTAATAATATTGCTATGAAAAAATTATTATTTAAAGAACTAAATAAAATAAGCAAACCTAAATATATACAGTTTTATTCGACAGATGCAACTATTAGTCTACAAAATGTTAAAAATTTTATTAGTGATGGCTATAAAATAATATATGAATACATTGATGACTTAAGTCCTGAAATAGTAGGTACAAAAGATTTACCAATTAATATAAAAGAAAAATACAATTATATGATAAAAGATACAGAAAATGTTTTTGTTATTGTAACTGCAGATGAACTTCAAAAAGATGTAGTTTCAAAAAGAGGAACAGAAAAACTAGCATTTTCTTGCAATGGTGTAGATTATAATCATTTTAAAAATATTGATAAAGACTTTTGTTTTGAAAAGAATTTCATTAATATTCTAAATTCTAAAAAACCTATAATTGGATATTATGGTGCTCTTGCTAGTTGGTTTGATTATGAAATGGTAAAATTTCTAGCAAAACAAAGACCAGATTATAATATAGTCCTTTTAGGAATCAAATATGATGATACTTTTGACAAAGCCAACCTAAATCAATATTCTAATATTCATTTTATTGGTGCAAAAGATTATAATATTCTTCCTAATTATGCCTCTCATTTTGATGTATGTACAATACCTTTTTTAATTAATGATATTACACAAGCGACCTCTCCCTTAAAGCTATTTGAATATATGGCTTTAGAGAAACCTATTGTAACAACTGAAATGCATGAGTGCAAAAAATATGAATCTGTTATGATTGCAAAAACAAATAAAGAATTTGTTGATTTAATAGATACAGTTCTTTCATTTAATAAAGAAAATAATAATAAATATTTTGATTTATTAAATAAAGAAGCTTTAGAAAATACGTGGGAAGAAAAAGCAAATATAATAAATAATCTATTAAAAATACATGAATAATAAGGAGCAAGCTTATGAATGTTCTAATAGTAAGTGAAAATTTTTTGAATGGTGGCTTGGAAACCCAAGTAAATTCAACTGTTCAAAGCCTTAAAGGAAAAGTTAACTTCTTCTTTGCATTAGGAAATTATAATAAGAAGTGGGATTTTCAAAATGTTTATACTGACTTTTATTTTTCTTATTCTTCTACAGTTAGTGAATTTTGCCATGATGTAGATACATTAATACAAATAATTAAAGAAAATAATATAGATGTTGTGCATGCTCATCCATTTTATTCTGTATTTCCTGCAGTTTTTGCTGCAAAAATTTGTGGAAAACCTGTAGTTTATACTTATCATGGCCTAGGCTCTTATAATTTCACTTATAATATAAATGGTACTTTATTATTTAATATGTTAGCCGACTATGAAATAGATAAAATCTTTTGTGTATCAATGCAAGGTAAAAAAATTTTTGAAAACTGCATACTTGAAAAAGATAAAATACTTTTCTTACCTAACTCAATAAATTCAAAAGAATTTATTCCTGCCCAAATATCTAATAATAAATCTTGGGCTTTGATTTCTAGACTAGACATTGATAAAATAAAAGAAATTAAAAAAATAATTAACGTTCTAGATGAAATTGATATAAACGAATTGCATATTTTTGGTGATGGCTCTGAAAAACATTTTTTAGAACAATACATCCTAGAAAACCAATTAACTAACAAAGTTTTTTTAGAAGGACATTGTGATAATCTACCTAAAAAACTTAATGGAAATTTTAATGGTTTAATTGGTATCGGTAGAGTTGCAATGGAAGCTATTTCAATGGAATATCCAACTATTTTAATTGGATTTAATAAAATTGCAGGTTTAATAGATAGTAATATATATAATTTTATTAAAACCAGAAATTTTAGCAATATGTATCTTTCAGATGTTTCAGTAGATGCATTAAAAAAACAGATTAGCCAAGTATATAATAATTCATATGATAAATCTTTTTATAAATTATTTAAACAAGATTTCTCTACTGAAACCATTTCAAATTTATATATTAAAGAATTAGATAGTATTAACTATTCTTCTCTATTAAACTTGAATGAACTATTTGATGAAATAAAAAAACTAGATAATAATGATATTTTTTATTCTTCTTCTTTTGTTTATCAACTTATTAAGAACTCCTTAACATTTTATGTAAGGCAACCTCATCAAAAAGACTTGTTTCTATTGGGAGATGCTATATTAATACAGTCAAACTATTATAATAAAATGCTTAATGAAAATAACCAATTCAATAACTTGCTAGAATCTATAAATACTAAATTTATGGAGCACGAACAAAAATTAAATAACCTTTCGGAAAACTCAATGACATACGAAAATTTTAAAAGAAAATTAAAATATAAATTTAATAAAAAATAGGTGCAATAAATGAATAAAGAAAAAATCTTAGGTTTTGATGTATGTATTACTGACCAAAATAATTTAATAAAAAATATTTTTAATGATTTTAAAAATAATATACGTAATTTTATTGTTAATATAAATCCTGAAATTGTTACTAAAAATTACAAATCGCAAGAATTAAAAAATATTTTTAATTCTCAAAAATATCAAATCCCCGATGGCATTGGAATTATTTATGCATCAAATTTACTTAAAGGAAATATAAAAACAAGAATTACAGGTATAGATTTAATGCAAAAAATTTGTGAAGAATCTATAAATTATAAGGCAAATATATTCTTATATGGTTCAAATATAGATGTCGCCAAAAAAGCTAAAATAGAACTAGAAAAAACATATCCACAAATAAATATAGTAGGTACTTGTAATGGATTTATAGATGAACAAATTGCTATTAAAAAAATAAATAATTCAAATGCAGATATTCTTTTCGTAGGCTTAGGAGCACCTAAGCAAGAAAATTTCATTATCAACAATATGAATAGTCTTGATAATATAAAAATCTTCATGCCAGTAGGTGGTAGTTTTGATGTTATTAGTAAAACCATAAAAAGAGCCCCAAATTGGATAATTAAACTCAACCTAGAATGGTTATATAGGTTATTTAAACAGCCTTCGCGTCTATTTAGGCAAATAAATTTGTTTAAATTTATTTATTTAATATATATAGAAAAATTTAGGAGGAAAACAAATGGAAAAAATTAAAGTAATGACTATTTTTGGTACAAGGCCAGAAGCTATAAAAATGGCACCATTAGTTAAAGAACTAAAATCAAGAGAAGAAATTGAATGTATTGTTTGTGTAACGGCACAACATAGACAAATGTTAGATCAAGTATTAGAAGTATTTAATATTATTCCTGATTATGATTTAGATATAATGAAACAAGGACAAACCTTAAGTGACATCACAAGTAGAGCATTAAAAGGTTTAGAAGAAGTAATTTTAAAAGAAAAACCAAATATTGTTCTAGTGCATGGAGATACTACAACAACATTTGCAGGAGCTCTTGCTGCTTATTATACTCAAACAGATGTCGGACATGTTGAAGCAGGTCTTCGAACTTGGAATAAATATTCTCCATATCCAGAAGAAATGAATAGACAAATGGTTGGCGTTGTTGCAGATATGCATTTTGCTCCAACAGAAAATAGTAAAAATAGTCTTTTAGCAGAAAATAAAATAGAAGAAACTATTTTTGTTACTGGTAATACTGCAATTGATGCATTAGCTACTACTGTAAAAAAAGATTATTCTAATGAAATTTTTGATTGGGTTGGAAATGATAAATTAATTTTACTTACTGCACATAGAAGAGAAAATCTAGGTGAACCAATGAGAAATATGTTCAAAGCTATAAAAAGAATTGTAGAAGAATTTAATGATATAAAAGTAATATATCCAGTTCATCTTAATCCAAAAGTAAGAGAAGTTGCAGATGAAGTTCTTGGAAATAATGATAAAGTTAAATTAATCAAGCCTTTAGAAGTAATAGATTTCCACAACTTTATTGCTAAATCACATATAATTTTAACAGATAGTGGTGGAATACAAGAAGAAGCTCCTTCTTTAGGAAAACCTGTATTAGTTTTAAGAGATACTACAGAAAGACCAGAAGGAATTGCTGCAGGAACTTTAAAATTAGTTGGAACTAATGAAGAAACAATTTATAATGAAACCAAAAAATTATTAACAGATAAAGAAGAATATACTAAAATGAGCCAAGCTTCAAATCCATATGGGGATGGTAAAGCAAGCAAAAGAATAGCAGATGCTATAATTGAAAAATACAAAAAAGTGAACTAGTTAAAGTTCACTTTTTATATTGCTTTTTGATTTTTTAGATATAATTAAATAAATTGTTAATCCTATTATAGATATTACAGAAATAATTGCTCCTACTTTTCCTCCTCTTTCAGAGTATTCTAATTCTATATTGCTTGTTCCTTTTTCTATAGCAAATCCCATTAATCCATTGTTAATGTTCTCATATTCTATCTCTTTCCCATTTGCCTTCAAAGTCCATCCTTCATCATAAGGAATAGATAAAACAATAAATTTATTAGTTTCTGCATTTATTTTAAAATTACAACCTTTTTTTGTATATATAAAATCGTATGACGTTTTTGTTTTTAATCCTTCTACATACTCATTATATTTATCGTTATACTCGTTTATTTCATTAATATTAATTTTTTCCATTATAGTACTATACTTCTGTACTTGTGCTTCTTCTAGCACTACAGAATATATTAATAAATCTCTTTTTGTTTTAATGTCTAATTTTTCGTAATCTGATTTTAATATGTAATAATCATATGGTATTCCCATTGAAATAAAATTTGGATTTTCATAAATATTATATTCTCCTATACTTTTTACTAAACTCATGTCATTGTTTTCTTCACCTGTTTTTGTAAAAACATATCTAACTGATAAAAAGTCTCTTATTTTATTATCTTCTTGAATAACTGTATCTATACTTCTAATAATTCCTATACTATTATAAAAAGAAACAATATTTGCATTTATAGTACTATTCCAATTTTTTAAGTATGGAATATTATATATATATCCTATATTATATTCGACATTTATACTACCATCTGATCTTTCTCCATCTTTAATAAAATCTAACTTTTTATAATCTTCTTTTTCAAATTTATATATATAATAATCCTCAATGTTTACAACATCATAATTTTTATCAAAAAATATATTTCCTATATATATGCTAACAATTGATATTCCTATCAGTAAAAAACTTGTAAATATTTTAGTTTTCCATTTATAATTGAATATAATAACAATTCCTAATATTCCTAAAATACTAATTAATAAATTTTGTATTACAAATTTTTCATTAAGAATAATTGTATTCCCACGATTGCTATATATCAGTACTAAAATTGCAAATACTAAATATCCAAACATAGTTAAAACTATTCCGTTTTTTATAGGAATGTTTTCATCTAATGTTTTTATCGATGCCAATGCTAACATTAAAATCAACATATATATCCATCTAGCATAATATGTTGTAGTTAATGCAAAAAACAAGCTATTTAATATTGGTATAACCATACATATAAAACAAATTATTATTAAAATAGATATCCAATCCTTTGGTTTTTTCCATATATACGTTAAATATAAAATAGTCCCTACAAAAGGTAAATAACATTCTATACTACTAAAATTTGTTTGTATAAACATTGATCTCATAGACATGATTTCTGGTGGCATTAGTATAGCTCTACCAATCTCTAGAATTGTTATAAGACTCGGTTTAATTGCTGATTCTATTCCCCAAGAAGTTTCAACTCTCGGATTATTTAAGATAAACAAAATAGAAGGTATAAATATAATCATCGATATTCCAAATCCAAGTATAGCTTCTATTACTAATTCCTTAAATTTTTTGACATCTATTTTATATTGTTTTGTAATTACTTTTATCAAAAAATAAATAATAGAAAATACAACCTGCCCTATAAAAAAGAAATAGTTTGTTATAGCAGATATTGCTATAGATATTGCAAAAATCCCTTTTTTATTGTCCAATACTAATTTATCCATACCTATGAGTATTAACGGAAATAATGCAACTACATCATGAAAATGATTAAATAGCATATTTGTTATTTGAAATCCTGAAAAGCTATATAATAAAGCTCCTATAATTGCATAATCTTTATTTTTTACATATCTTTTTAAAAATATAAAGGCTGTTAAACTTGCTATTATATATTTTATAATCATTATTGGTCCTATTAAATATGGATACACCTTTGAAGGAAATATTAATGTAATCCAAAAGAAAATACTACCTAAATTATAAAAAGAAAAAGAACCTACAAATCCACTCCCTAAATCATTAACCCAATTCCAATTAATTTTACCTTCCTTAATTAACTCATTTAAATTAATTCCAAACGGAATTTGTTGATAATTAAAATCTGCAGAAATTGTTAATATTCCATTTCCTTGTATAATTCTTGGTATAATTATGCTAGCTGCAATAATTAATGAAAATATAATAGTTAACACATATTTATTATTTAATACTTTTTTCATCTTTTCCTCCTAATTATCCATATTATATTTGATTTTTTTGTAAAAATCAAATATAATATGGATAATTATAGAATTCAAGGAGTTTATTATGAAAAAATTATCAATAGTTATACCAATGTATTATGAAGAAGAAGTAGCAGAAGAATGCTATAATAGAATAACTACCGTATGCAAATCAATTGAAAATTATGAATATGAAATAATTTTTGTAAATGACGGTAGTAAAGATAAAACTTTAGAAATTTTAGAAAAAATTGCAAATGATGATAAATCTGTAAAAGTACTCTCTTTTTCAAGGAATTTCGGACATCAATGTGCTGTAACAGCAGGACTTAAATACATTTCTGGTGATGCAATTGTTATTATAGATTCTGATCTTCAAGATCCTCCTGAATTAATTCCAGAAATGCTAAAACTTTGGGAACAAGGAAATGAAGTAATTTATGGAAAAAGAAAAAAACGCGATGGAGAATCTAAATTTAAATTATTAACAGCTAGCATGTTTTACAAAACTTTAAATGCATTATCTGATGTAGATATACCAAAAGATACTGGTGATTTTAGATTAGTAGATAGAAAAGTTGTGGATGTTATAAATTCTTTACCAGAGCATAATAAATTTTTAAGAGGATTATTTAGTTGGGTAGGCTATAAACAATACGCTTTTGAATATGAGCGTAAAGAACGTTTTGCTGGTAAAACAAAATATCCTTTAAAGGAAATGTTAAAACTAGCGGCAGATGGTATTATTAGCTTTTCAACAAAACCTTTAAAACTATTAGGCGGACTTGGTATATTATCTATATTTATATCATTTGTAATTTTAATATATGCCATTCTATCTTTTATGTTTTCTTGGAACAATATAACTGCAGGCTGGACTTCTATTATGGTTGCAATAACTTTTTTCGCTGGAGTTCAATTATTATCTATTTGGATAATTTCTGAATATATTGGAAGAATTTATGATGAAACAAAACAAAGACCACAATATATAATCGATAAAACAATAAATATAGAATAAGGTGAAAAAATGATAACAAAAATGTTAAATTTATATAAAAAATATAAAGAAATAATTAACTATTTAATTTTTGGAGTTTTAGCAACAGTTGTAAGTTTAGGTGTAAAATATGTATTATTATTTACAATTTTAGAAGCAACTAATGCTCTCGAATTACAAATTTCTGTAATAATATCTTGGATTGCAGCTGTACTATTTGCATATTTTACAAACAGAACTTTTGTATTTGAAAGTAATAATAAAAATAAATTAAAAGAATTTGTTAGTTTTATTATCGCAAGGATATCAACATTATTATTAGAAATGTTGATAATGTGGTTCTTTGTTACTTTATTAAAACTAAACTCAAATCTATATGTAATTATATTTACATTAATTTCTCAAGCAGCTGTAATAATAGGAAATTATATCTTTAGTAAACTATTTGTATTTAAAAAAGCGGATAAATAAATCCGCTTTTTTTACATTCTACTGTACTTTTCTGTTAGCTATTTCAATTGCTTTTGCTACCATGCTACCACATTCTTTGGATGATACATTTCCCCATCCACCATCTTGTTTTACTTTATCATATACTCCTAATTCTTTTGCAATTTCCTCTTTCAGATTTTCAGACATTAAGTTTTTGTTTCTTGCCATCATAAAAACCTCCTTTAGAAAAATGAAGTTTCATTTCTCTAAATTTATTATTTGCAAAACTTATTTTTTTATTTTAACAATTTTTTCTGTTTATTGAGTTAAAATTCCATTTGGTGTATCTATAATTACTAATATATTTTCTTCTCTTCCGGTTTCAGCATTTATATAAACTAAAAAATCTGTATCGTCTATTTTTCCCTTAAATTCATAACAAAGTATTTCTGTTTTCCATTCTGTTGGAATAATTGCTAAATTTTCACTTGTGATTTCCAAATTTTTATTTAAATTGGCTTTTGCTTGTTCTTTAGATATTTTTAATTGCGGAATATTTCTTATAGTATGATTATTTAAATATCCACTAGTTTCTATTCCTAATACTTCTCCATTATCTAATGCTATTTTTAGTTTTATTAAATCGGGATATACTATTACCCCATCTTGTTCGTATGCATAATTTATTGTTACAATTCCTTCTTCTTTTAAATAATATGTTTCTCTCATATTTTCTATTTCTCTAGAAACTAAAAATTGTTTTCCTATTTCATTTGCTTGTTCCATAGAAATTGCTTCCGCTGTAACTTCCCTATTATAATTCATATTTACAATATGTCCGCCTTTTTTAGATATTGATATTGTAAGTGGATTATTTCCATCTCCGTCTTTTACTTTTATACTAAAATCATAAACTTGTATATCACCATTTTCTATTAATCCATTAAAATTAAGTTCATCTATTCTATCTTCACCAACAAATGTTTTAGCTATTTCTTTTGCTTTTTCTTCATCAATATCTTCTCCTGTTAATCCTTTTTTTTCTGCTGATTCCATATGTTCTGAAAAAGCTCCATCATATATTAATCCTGCAAATTCGCCAAAATTTTCATCTAAATTACTAAATGTTGCTGCAGATAAATTATCTACTTGCTGAGCAAATGCAATTTCTGTATCTTTAGTAAGCTCATCCCAACTAATTCTTCCTTCGTTCATATCTGTAGATAATTGATTTAAAGTATTTTTAAGTTCTCTACTATAACCATGTAACTGTTTTAAATTATCTAAATCTTCTTGTGTCAGTTCTTCATTATATATATTTTTTCTTGATAATGAATAACTATATTCACTAACTTGATTTAAAAATTTTGCAGTATTTGCAAGTTCAGTACTTGATACAGGAAGTTGTGATAAATAAACTTGGGCTAAATTTGCTTCTCTCCAAACTTTAGTTAGTGTTTCTGCTCCATGCTCTGGTGTACTTGTAATTGTAGCTTTTGCTAAATAATTTTCTACATTTTGAACATAATCAGTTAATTCATATAAAGCTAAATTATATTGATTTTGTGTTGCTGTTGCATATTCCTGATTTTTTCTATATAAAAAATATCCTAATATTACACTAACTATTATAAGTAAAATCATAATCCCATAAAGATAATTTTTTTTCATTGTTTCTAGATATTTATTCATTTTTAATCTCCTTTAATTTATTAAATTATTTTTGTATAATTTAATTTCTGTAGGGGCAGGTCTTGTTCCTGCCCGTTTTTTTATTTATTGGGCGGGCACAAGACCCGCCCCTACAACATTTTCAATTTTTTGCGATTCGGGACAGACCCTAGAATTCCCTCATTTACAAAAATGATGTTTTCCAATTGTTTTTACTATGGTTTTTGACCATATCCAACTACTTGTTGCAGTATTTGGATTAAAATAATATATACAACCATCTGTTGGATCCCATCCATTTAAAGCATCTTGCGCTGCTTTTAAAACGGTTGACCCTTCTGCTATTGGCTCATTTATTTGCCCATCAGCAACTGCTGTAAATGCCCCTGATTGATAAATTACTCCTGCTATTGTATTTGGAAAATCACTATGTTTTACTCTATTCATTATTACTGCTCCAACTGCAACTTGTCCTTCGTAACTTTCACCTCTTGCTTCTCCATTTATTGCTCTTGCCATAAGTTGCAAATTAGTATTATAACTATTACTTGCTGCTAATACTTTGTTACTTTCCATTTTTCCAGAATAATATATTAAGCAAAAGGAAAATATTATTATTATAAAAATATAAAATATAGTTTTCACGTATTCCTCCATTAAAATTGTAATTTGTATGAGGGAATTTCCAGGGACTGTCCCTAAAAAGTAGCAACTTGTTGAGACTTTTTGGGACTGTCCTGAAATTCACGAAAATAGTATCAACATAGA
>JAZSCD010000019.1:0-3919 GCA_045602745.1 Clostridia bacterium
AAAGAACTTTCAAAAGATGAAGAAATATTAAACGGACAAGTATTAAGATATAAAGTAAAAGTAGCAAATAATACAAGTGAGGATATTAACAATATTAAGATAAATGCAAATATAGAAAATGCAGTATTTTATGATTTAGTAGAATGTGGAACGATTTATGATATAACTGAAGATGAAAATGGTAATTTATTATATCCTGATGGAAGAACTGTATATACTTATGACGAATATAGCAAAGATATAAAAGAAAGAGAAATTCAATCAATAGAACAATTAAATGCTGGAGAAGAAGTTTATATACAATATATGATTGTAGCATATAGAGAAAATTATTCAGAAGAATCAATATTTAGTAATAATATTATAATTACTGCTGAAGAAATGGATAATATACAGGTAGCAGAACAAAGAAATATAAATGATGGAAGTATTGCTTTAAAAGTAAAATATGGCGGTTCTGAGGATACTAAGACATATAGTAATTCTGATACTGATATTGTATTGGAAGCAAAAAATTTAACAAATGAAGATTTAGAAAATGTAACAATAAAAATGGATATACCAGAAGAAATGGATTTTAACGCTTTTGATCAAATTTATGCAAGTTTTAGAGATGACATTTCAATTTCAAAAGAAAATAATCAAATAATAGTTACATTTGAAAAAATATTAGCAAATAAAAAGGACAGCATAGAAATAACATTATTAACTGGAGATATACCATATAATGAATTTAATAAAGAAATTAGATTAATTGCAACTGCAAATGTGGGGGTTGATAAAAAAACATATTATTCAAATGATTATATAATAAATTTGTTACAAAGCAAAACTTGTATAGATGCTAAAATTAATTCAAATATGGAAGGAAAAGAATTAAAAAATAATGACGAAATAGAATATACAGTAACAATAAAGAATAATGGTTATTTATTAGATATAGGAAATTTAATGATAACAGATTATGTACAAGAAGAATTAGACGTAACAAGTATAAAAGTAATATATAGTAATGGAACAGAAAAAGATTTAACAGCAACGGAAGGAACAAGAGTAATAACATTAAATGAACAATTAAATATACAAGAGAGTATTATTATTAAAATAAATGCAAGGGTAAATTTAGAAAATAGCGATGCTAAAGAAATAAAAAATAAAATTTATATAAAATCTACAGAAATTGAAGATGTAGAAACAGAAATACTAGTTAATAAAATATATAAAAAGAATCCAGAAAATCAGGATATTGATGAAAATAGCTCAACATATTCAATATCAGGACTAGCATGGGTAGATTTAAATGAGAATGGAATTATTGAAAAGAACGAGAAGGTATTAAAAGGAGTAAAAGTAGTACTATTAGATAGTGAAGGAAAAATAGTATTAAAAGAAAACAGAGAACAAATAGAAACAAATACAACATTAACAGGAACATATAAATTTAGCAATCTAAAAAAAGGAAAATATATGATTGCATTTGTTTATGATGTAAATAAATATTCAGTTACAAAGTACCAAGTAGAAAAAACAGAAGACAATAACAATTCAGATGTAATAGCAAAAGAAATAGAAATAAACGGTAAAATAGAAAATGTAGGAATAACAGATATTATAGAATTAACAGATAAAGATATAACAAATATAAATATAGGATTAATAGAAAATATAAAATTTGACTTAAAATTAGATAAGTATATATCAAAAGTAGTTGTAATAAATAAAGAAGGAACAACAACATATACATATGAAAATGAAAACTTTACAAAGATAGAAATACCACAAAAGCAAATAGATAGTTCTGTAGTATTAGTAGAGTATGAAATAAAAGTAACCAACGAAGGAAATATAGAAGGATATGCAACAGATATTATAGATTATGTATCAAATGAATTAACATTTAATTCAGAAATAAATCCAGAATGGTATGAAGGAACAGATGGAAGTTGGCATAATACAACATTAGCCCAAGAGGTAATAGAAGTAGGAAAATCAAAGTCAGTAAAATTGGTGTTAACAAAAACATTAAAAACAGATGAATTAGGAACTATAGAAAATATAGCAGAAATAGGCGAAAGTACAAATATACAAGGTATGGAAGATAAAGATTCTGTAGAAGCAAATAAAAAACATGGAGAGGACGATATGGCAAAGGCAGAATTAATTATTTCAATAGAAACAGGTGGAACAATTATATATATAAGTATTATATTTATAAGCTTATTAATAATAGGATTAGGGATTTATGTAATTAAAAAGAAAGTCTTAGAAGTGTAAAAGAAGGATGGTGATAAAATGAAAAAAAGAAATAAAAAAATCTTATTAATTATTTTGATTATGTTTTGTTTAATCAATGTATTTGGATTTAGTTCAGTTAAAGGAGCTACAAGTATAACGCTTAAAAGTCTTGAAACAGAAATAGAGAATTCAAATTATACAGAACGACATACTGCAATAATAGGAAGTGAGCCTGTACCAGAATTGATTTCTGGATTAAAAGACTATGCTACTACTGAGACATTTAAATGTGATGATAATCATTTTTATGTATTGGCAAATTTATTGATACAAAATAAACCAGTTGATGATAAATTTAAAGTTGGTAGTAAAATTAATTGTTCAAATATTATAAGAAACGGATTTTCAACAGCTGATAATTATTATATTCTTGGAGCTAAACGGAGCAGATAGATCTAGTTATTTTAAAAATGTTTTATGTTTAGAACCTGATACTCCTGCAATAGATACTGGAGAAGGAGAAATAACCTATGTGTTGGAAATTAATCCATATGAAATATCTTTAACATATATGACTGGTGCAAATAAAAGTTCACAAATTTTAAAATCAAATATTGAATGTACAGATGCCCAATTTGATAGCTTTTTATATTTAAATGAGCTAGCATTTATTCTTAATGAATCATATAATGCTCGGAACTACATGGGGGTCATATGGAGTAAAAAATAAAAGCCCATTCACATATACTCATATAGCTCCAAGCTTACATGCTTGCCAAAATCATATGTGGTCAAATATTGATACTATTGAAAATGAAGTTTATAAATTATTGAATAAGAAAGTTAGTTTTGGAAAACAAGATAATACAAAAGGAAATCCTTATTACAATCCTACCAAAGAACATGGAGCTAACATTGTTAATGATATATATAATGGAACGACAGGATTATTAAACGAATATAGAAACACCGTTACTAGTGTTAAGAATGGAACATATAAAGGAGATAAAGAATTATATAATGCAAAAATCTATTTTATTGTAACTGGAGGAATATCTCAAGGAAGAGCTGTTTTTGCAACTAAAATAGAAGAAAAGAGGATACAATCTATACCTTTAACATTTTACAAAGCAAATTTTGAAGGATTAGGATTATCAGGAGCAGAAATTACAGTCTCAAATGTTGAAGATGGAAATACAGGAGAATTTTCTAACAAATTAACATCTGCAGGAACAGATGGGAAATTTGGTGAAATTAGTATAACTCCAACAGACTTTTCAAAAGGAGAATTTAAAATTAGAGTTACAGAAAATGTTGCTCCAAATGAATATAAAGGATTAGACAGTTTTGTTGATTTAACAGTTAAATATAATACAGAAACAGGAGAAGTAATATCTATTACAGAAACTTCAGATAATGTTGATATTGAAAATAACAACATTATAATAAAGAATAAACGTAAAATAGATAAAATAGAAATATTAAAAACAGATTCAATTACTAGCAATATGTTAACAGGGGTTAAATTTAGAATAAAAGTGACTAATGTTGAAAAAATAGGTAATTATTCTTCAGCAGCTACTGATGGAATAATTATATTAGAAGACGAAGTTAGTAATGGAAGTTTAAGCTTAACAGATGTAGTAATAAAAGATGTTAATCAAAATGTTGAAATACAGATAGA
>JAZSCD010000020.1:0-3570 GCA_045602745.1 Clostridia bacterium
GGTTAAAATATATAAAACCAATTTACTTTTTATTTATTTATTTATTAAAAAAGTGTTGTAAAAAAAATATAAAACATATATAATATTTTAGGTAAAATTACAAAAGAAAGAGGAGAAAAATGGAAGAATTAGATTTAAAAGAATTATTTACAATTTTTTGGAACAGAAAGCTTGAAATTATATTAATAACACTAATAACAATGGCTATAGGAGTAGTATATTCATACTTTTTTATAGTTCCACAATATAAAGCATCAACAACTTTAGTATTGGTTCAAAGTTCTGCAACAGTTGAACAATCAGGACAAGGTATAACACAAACAGATTTAACATTAAATTCAAAGCTTGTTTCTACATATAGTGAAATTATGAAAAGTAAAGCTGTATTATCTCAAGTTGTAGATACTATAGGAAAAGAAGAAGTAACAGAAGAAAGTATTAGAAATAATATTTCTGTACAATCTCGTAAAGATACAGAAGTAATAGAGATAACTGTAAAAAATTTAGATCCAAATCTTGCAGCTCAAATTGCTAATAAAATAGCAGAAGTTTTTAGCGAAAAGATAGTAGAAATATATAATATTAGTAATATTTATGTTTTAGATAGAGCAGAGCCAAATGAAAATCCATTTAATATAAATCATGCTAAAGATATAGTAATATTTGCATTTATAGGAATTGTAATTTCAGTAGGATTTGTTTTAGTATTAAATATGTTAGATACAACTATAAAAACAGAACAAGATGTAGAAAATTCAACAGGATTACTAGTATTAAGTTCAATACCAAATTATGAAATAGAAAACAAAAGAAAAAAAGGAGGTAAAAGGTAATGAGAAAAGTGTTAATAGTTCAAAGAAGTCCTAAATCTCCGTTAGCAGAAATTTTTAGAACATTAAGTACAAATATACAATTTATGAATTCTAAAAAATCATTAAAAACATTATTAATAACATCAACTATGCCAGGAGAAGGTAAAACATGGCTTTCATCAAATTTAGCAATTACATTTGCACAAGCAGGTAAAAAAGTAGTTATTATAGATGCAGACATGAGAAAAGGTAGATTACATACAATGTTCCAAATAGATTCTGTTCCAGGATTATCAAACTATTTATCTGGAATAAATGAAATTGGTGGTGTTGAAGAAGATATTTTAAAATATGTTAGACACACAGAGATAGAAAATTTATATGCAATTCCTTCTGGAAACATACCACCAAACCCATCCGAGTTATTAGCAACAGAAGCAACAACAAATATGTTAGAAAGACTAAAAGAAGTTTTTGATATAGTAATACTAGATGGAACACCTAGTTTACTTGTTACAGATGCTATTATATTATCTAGAGAAGTTGATAGTACTATAATTGTATCGGCTCACAAAATTACAAAAAAAGATGGCATTCAAAAGGTAAAAAAAGCAATAGAAAATGTTGGAGGTAAAATTGCTGGGGTAGTTATAAATAAAGTTCCAGTAAATATAGAAAAATATGAATCAACATATTATTATAGTTCATCATCAGCAAGAGATGAAAGAAGTAGCAATCAGTATGTGCAAAAAACATCAAGTAGAATACCAAAAGAAAAATCAGATGAAATAATGAAACAATTAGATGATTTTTTAAAAAATAGTAAAAATTAGAGGTAAAGATATGATAGATATGCATTCACATATTATTCCATCGATTGATGATGGCTCAAACAGTGTACAAGAAACATTCAATATGATAAATGAAGCCAAAAAATCAGGATTTACAGATATTGTATGTACATCACATTTTTTATTAGATTATTATGAGCCAACTCCTCAAGAAATAATATTTTGGAAAGACAAGCTACAGCAAGTGCTAGAATATAAAGGGGTTGATGTAGAAATATATCCAGGAATGGAAATTTATATATCTAATAAAATGGATGAACTTATAAAAGAGAATAAAATATTAACATTAAATCAAAGTAGATATATACTTATAGAATTACCACTTAGTACAACTGTTAACTATTTAGATCATATATTATTTATGTTACAATCTCTTTCAATAAAACCAATTATTGCACATCCAGAAAGATATAAATGTGTTCAAGATGAACCAGAGTTAGTTCAAGAATTTATAGATAAAGGTGCTTTAATACAATGCAATTATGGAAGTATTCTAGAATTATATGGAAAAAAAGCTAAACAAATAATTAAATTATTATTAAAAGAAGGTCAAGTTGATTTTTTGGGAAGTGATTGTCATAAAGAAAAAACAATTTATCCAATAATACCGCATGCAGTAAAGAAAATTAAAAAAATTATTGGTAATGAAGCTTTTTATAAAATTTCGACAGAAAATCCAAAAAAAGTATTAAATAATCAAGAATGGTAAATATAAAAAATCAAAGTGG
The DNA here is from genome assembly GCA_045602745.1 of Clostridia bacterium. GTDB lineage: Bacteria > Bacillota > Clostridia > TANB77 > CAG-508 > CAG-452. Next base: position 2,392 of record JAZSCD010000020.1, read on the forward strand.
AGAAAGATATGAAAATAAGAAAAACTTTTTTAGTTGTTGTAGTAACTATTTTAACAACAGTATTATTAACATTTAGTAGTTTGGCAACTGAGAATTCAAATACTATTGTAGATATTCCGGATAGCAATACAGAAAATACTACTAATACAGAAAATCCGGATACAAATATAGGAAATGATACTGATAACGAAAATAGTAATACTAACGAAGATAATAATACTGGTAATGATAGCAATATAGATAATAATACTAATAATGAAGATAAAGGTAATAATCCGTCAAATGAAGTAGAACAAGAGCAAAATAAAAATGAATATGTACCTCCAGTTGAGGAACCTCCTTTAAAAACTGAAACACCAACATATAATAACACTACTATTGAAAAAGAACTATCAAATAATACTAATTTAAGAGAGTTGATTTTGGATATAGAAGGTTTAGCTCCAGAATTTGATAAAGATATTACTGACTATTATTTAGTGGTAGATTTAATAGTAGAAACAATTAATATAGAAGCTTATCCAGAAGATGATAATTCAATTGTATATATTGATGGAAATGCAGATTTACAAGAAGGAGAAAATACAATAACAATAACAGTTAAGGCAGAGTCAGGAGATACAAAAATATATACTATAAATGTTACAAAAACTGATGATGTAGATAAGGTAAATGCTAATTTAAAAAGTTTATTAGTAAAGGGATTTAATTTTTACCCAAGCTTTAAAAATAACATATATAATTATAATTTAACAATTAGTGAAAAAATATCACAATTAGAAATTATAGTAGAACCAGAAATAGAAGATGCAACATATGAAATAATAGGAAATAAAAATTTAATTGAAGGAGATAATTTAATTAAAATTATAGTTACATCAAGAGATGGTACTGCAAAAAGAGAATATAAATTAAATGTATTTATATCTTCTAAAAACGTAACACTGCAAGACATGGAAAATACGCCTGCAATAGTATTATTATCAATTTTAGGTGTAGCTATTATAGGAACGACTATAGCAATAGCAAAAAAGAAATAAAATAAATAGATTAATATCATAAATAAAGCTCTTTTCTAATATAATTTTATATATTTAGAAAGAGTTTTTATTTATGCAAAAAAGGTGATAAATTTGAAAAATAAAGTAATAGTAATTAGTAATATAAAGTTAAAATTAG
>JAZSCD010000021.1:0-12369 GCA_045602745.1 Clostridia bacterium
GTTTTTAAAAATATTTTATAAGAATTTAAAATTGCCTCTTTTTCTAAATTAGATTTTAAATTAAAATTAATTGGTATAATTTTTATTATTTTTACATATGAATTATCTTTTAATTTAATTATACCATTTTCTAATACTTTATCAAACGGCAACCAATTCTGAACTGAATTTATTTTTTTTATAATATTTCCTCCTTTTTTATTTTTCTATAGGAATACTTTCATAATATAAATTTTCTGGAGCTACATCTTCACCATTTTCCCATTCGACAGTATCTCCCCTTGGTTTAACATTTTCAAAATATTTCCTATTTTTTAATTTATTAAAATATTTAATTTTTTCTACATTTTCTTTCATGTCATATATTTTTTCTTCTCCAGTAGAAAATTTTAAATATATTTGATACTGCTCTAATGCTTTAACTTCTACTATATCTGGTATTGTTTCCATTTTAACTCCCCCTATAATGGTTTAATTTTAAAAATTCTACCTTCTTCTTCCATTACCTTCCACAATGTTGTTAAATCTTCTTTATGAATTATTATCCAGGCTTCAACAAGTTTTGTTTGTTTAACCGGTAAATTACCGCTTAATAAATTTGTTTCAAAATCATAAGTAGCTTTAAATTCGTTGTATCTAACATGTATGTGAGGTAAATTATGTTGGTTATTATCATTAAAATACATGGATATAATAATTCCATAAAATTGTGATATAATTGGCATTTTTTCACCTCCTATTATAACATTCATCTTATTTAATTTCAATAATTGGAAATAATAATTGTAAGACTTACAATTACTTAAGAATAAAGAACTTATTCTTTTTATATATTATATTTTTTTCCTACATTAGTCAATATTTTTTCATTTACAAAATTCGACATTTTTATTACTACTCAGACTTTAAAAAATATATAATAAATGTAGGGGCAGGGCTTGCTCTGCCCTAATAACTAGAAAAAATTTTTAATTTTAGGGTCGACAAAGGCCGACCCCTACATATACTCTACATTTTTTTATTTTTTGATAAAATTTCCAGAATTTTTTTCATTTTTTAGTCCATAATAATATCATAAGGTTTATATTAGTTGAAATAAGAGCAAATTAGGATTTGTTTTTTATTAGAGTTTTAATTTGTTCGAGCAAAGATGTAATAATAGTTCTTTTTGGGATTATATTATGTCGGAGCCGAAGATTATAACATTTGTATATAAGCTGTATTTTTATTTTTTCTATTTTCTATATACGGTTAAATTATATGTGTTATAGTTGGTTTAAGATTATATTAATATCTATATCTAATATTTATAGTTTTTTTATATCTAAAAAATATTAGAAAGGGATTGTTTTTAGTCCCACGTGGATTAATACAGTTTCTTTTGGTGTTCTTATAGTCGAGCAAATAATTAAAATATGTGGTTTATTGCTTACTTATATAGCAATATATATTAGGTGAAAAAATTATATATTTTAGTTTTAGCTGAAGATTAATATGGGCTTTATGGATAATAGCTCGGGGTAATTCCGAGCTATTAGTTTTTTATACATCAAGATTTTTTACATCTCTTGCATTTTGTACTATAAAGTTTCTTCTAGGTTCTACTTCATCTCCCATTAAAAGAGAAATTGTTTCATCTGCCTTCATTGCATCTTCTAAAGTAACTTGAACTAAAGTTCTATTTTCCGGATTCATTGTTGTTTCCCAAAGTTGTTCTGGATTCATTTCTCCTAAACCTTTATATCTTTGAAGACTTACTTGTTCTCTTGCAATTCCTTTTTCTTCTATTTCTTTATATTTTTCATTAAGCTCAGCATCTGTATAGCAATAAATATCTTGCATTCCTTTTTTAGATAATTTATATAATGGTGGTTGAGCTAAATATACATTTCCATTTTCCACAAGTGGTCTCATATACCTAAAGAAGAATGTTAATAATAATGTTCTAATATGTGCACCATCAACATCTGCATCTGCCATTATTATTACTTTTCCATATCTTATTTTTGTAATATCAAAATCTGAACCTATTCCTGCTCCAACTGCAAGTATTACTGGTTGTAATTTATCATTATTATATATTTTATCTGCTCTTGCTTTTTCAACATTTAGCATTTTTCCCCAAAGTGGAAGTATTGCTTGGAATCTTCTATCTCTTCCTTGTTTTGCACTTCCTCCTGCAGAGTCTCCTTCGACTATATAAACTTCGCATTCTTCTGGTTTATTACTACTACAATCAGCAAGTTTTCCTGGAAGTGTTGTATTTTCTAAAACATTTTTTCTTCTTACTAATTCTCTTGCTTTTCTTGCAGCTTCTCTTGCTCTTGAAGCACTAATACATTTTTCTAAAACACTTTTAGCAACAGCTGGATTTTCTTCTAAAAATGCTGATAATTCTTCGTTCATTACACTTTGCACAGCACCTGTTACTTCACTATTTCCAAGTTTTGTTTTAGTTTGTCCTTCAAATTGAGGTTCTTTTACTTTTACAGACACTATTGCTGTAACCCCTTCTCTTATATCTTCACCTTGCAAATTAGCATCTTTTTCTTTTAATATATTATGGTTTCTTGCATAATCATTAAATACTTTTGTAAGTGATCTTTTAAATCCCTCTAAGTGAGTTCCACCTTCTATTGTATTTATATTATTTACAAAAGAGTATATATTATCTGAATAAGAGGTTGTGTATTGAATTGCTATTTCTATTGGTATTTCTCCACTTTTTTCTATATATATTGGTTTTTGATTTATTTTTTCTTTTGTTTTATTTAAATATTCAACAAATGATATTAATCCACCTTCGTAGCAAAAGTCAGCTTTTTTAGGAGTTTCTTCTCTTTCATCTGTTAATGTTATTCTTAATCCTTTTGTTAAAAAAGCTGTTTCTCTTAATCTATTTTCTAGTACTCCATAATCATATTCTAATGTTTCAAAAATAGTATCATCTGCTAAAAATCTAACAGTTGTTCCTGTTTTTTTAGATTCACCTATTTTTTCTAAAGATTTTACAGTTTTTCCTCTTTCAAAAGACATTTGGTATATTCCACCATCTCTTTGAATAGTAACTTCTGTCCATGTAGATAAAGCATTTACTACAGAAGAACCAACACCATGAAGTCCTCCAGATACTTTATATCCACTATCTCCACCAAATTTTCCACCAGCATGTAGAACTGTATAAACTGTTTCTGCAGCAGATATTTTTGTTTTTGGATGAATATCTACAGGGATTCCTCTTCCATCATCTTCTACTTTTATAACATTTCCTGGTTCTATAGTTACATGTATATTTTTACAATGTCCTGCTAAAGCTTCATCAACACTATTATCAACTATTTCATATACTAAATGATGTAATCCTCTTGCAGATACACTTCCTATATACATACCTGGTCTTTTTCTTACTGCTTCTAATCCTTCTAATACTTGGATTTGGTCTGCTTTATACTCATGTTCAAATTTTTCCATTTTTTTCGCTCCTTTTTATTTAATGTAAGGGGACAAAGCTTACTCTTCTGTCACTTTCACTTTTGAGGAGCTATGTCCCCTCCTTGTGAATAAGTGATGTCAGTATTTAAATTTGTCACCTTTTTTATATTCTTTCTATCTTTGCGTTTGTAACTTTATATAATTTATATTTTGAATTGCTTATTTTAAAACTATCTGTACATGTTATTATAACTTGATTTTCTTTTATATTTTCAAATAATCCTTGTATTCTTTTTTTATCTAATTCTGACATAAAATCGTCTAAAAGAATTACTGGCCTTTCTCCTATTTCTTCGTATATAACTTTTGCTTCTGCAAGTTTTAAAGATATTATTGTTGTTCTTTTTTGTCCTTGCGACCCATATACAGAAACAAGATTTTCATTTATATAAATTTCAAAATCATCTCTATGTATTCCTACAGATGTATATCCTTTTTGTATATCATTATTTTTATTTTTTTGCAAATTTTCTAAATAATTTTTTCCTATATTTGAAATATATTTTATTTTTATTTGTTCTTTGTTATTTGTTGTATTTAAATGTATATCATATATTTTTTTATTTATCTTTTCTATAAACTCTTTTCTATACTCATATATTTTTAATCCTAATTTAGAAATTTGCTCATCCCATATTTCTAAATTATGAACAGATTTTCCTTCATATTTTATTTGTTTTAAATATATATTTCTTTGTTCTAATGTTTTATTATATTCACTCACCAAGTTTATATATAAAGGTCTTAACTGGCTAATCATTATATTTAAAAATCTTCTTCTTCCACTGGGCTCATTATTAACTATTCCTATGTCTTCTGGTGTAAATAAAACTATATAATTTTTTCCTATTATTTCACTAGTCTTTTTAGTAGGAATATCATTTATATAAAATTTCTTTTTTTCTTTTATTTCAAATTTTACATTAACCTTTCTATCCTCTTTTTGGCTTATCATTTCTATTTTACTAAAATCTTTTTCTTTTTTTATTAATTCCCTATCTTTATTTGTTCTAAAAGATTTTCCTAAACTACATACAAAAATAGATTCTAAAATATTTGTTTTTCCTTGAGCATTATCACCATATATTATATTTACGTTTTTGTCAAATTCGATTTCTTCTTTTTCGTAATTTCTAAAATTTTCTAATTTTATTTTTTCTATATACATTTTTATCCTCTATTTTACATCCTTTTTTGTAAGGGCAGGGCTTGCTCTGCCCTTTTATTAATTTATTATATTAGGAAATTCTTCGAAGCACGGGTCGACCAAGGTCGACCCCTACATTTATTATAAATTTTCTTTATAATTCTAGTCTTCCTTCATCCTTATTGGAAGTATCATATATGTATAATTTCTTGCTGTTTCATCTGTTGGTTTTATTACACATGGAGATATATTAGTTCCAAAAGAAACATATATTTCTTCATCTTCTATTGCTTTTAATGCATCTAAGAAATATTTTGGATTTACTCCTATTTCTAAATCTTTTCCTTCTGTTTCTGTATACATTTCTTCTTTTGCATCTCCTGTTTGATTTGTACATGAAATTATAACTTTTCCTACTTCTATAGATATTTTAACAGGATATTTTTTTTCTTTTTCTATACTTGATGATGAAATAAGACTTACTCTTTCAAAACAATTTTGTAAAATACTTTTATTTACTCTTATTCTTGTCTCCCAGTTATTTGGAATAACGCTTGCATAATTTAAAAATTCTCCATCTAGTAATCTCGTTACTATTTTACAGTTTTCCATTTCAAAAATAGCTTGATTTTTAGAAACTCCTATTTTTATTGGATCAAATGAATCTAATATTATTTTATTTACTTCATTTAATGTTTTTCCTGGAATTACTGCTTTAAAATTGTTACTTGCTACCGCTAAGTTATTACTAACCCATCCCATTCTAAATCCATCTATTGCAACAACATTTAAACTGTTATTTATTACTTCAAATAAACAACCTGTGAAAATAGGTCTGTTCTCCTCTATGCTAACAGCAAATATTGTTTTTCTTATCATGTTTTTTAAAATTGTTTGATCTGTTTCTATTGAATTTTCTACTACTATTTTTGGAAGTTCCGGATATTCATCTCTATTCATAGTAGATAATTTATATAAAGAACCTTCACATTCTATAACTAAAAGATTGTTTTCATTAAGCTCTATAGATATATCTGTATCTGGAAGTTTTCTTATTATTTCACTAAACATTACACTATTTACTACTGTATTACCTTCTTCTATAACATTACATTCCATATTGTATTCTATACCTAATTCTAAATCATAAGAAGTTAATTTCAATTGATTAGTATTTGTTTGAATAAGTATTCCTTCTAATATAGGCATAGTTGTTCTTGTAGGTACTGCTCTTACTACTGAGTTAATACCTCTTAATAATTTTTCTTTTTCACAAATAATTTTCATTTAAAGTACTCCTTTTATAAATCTTAAAAAAATTTTTATCTTTTGAAAATTAAAATTCTTTTTTCCGTAGGAATTTTTCGCTTTTGTTAATATATAAATTAATAATTATTAGTAATAGTATTAGTAGGTGCTGTGGATTGTGTGTAAAACTCTTTTTCTTAGCTAAATCCGTAGAAAAACTTTTGTGCATATAGTTGTTAATAAATATAAAAGTTATTAACATTGTTAAAATAAAATTGTGAAAAACTAAATTTCAACAGTTTTTTTATAGTTATCCATATAAACCTGAGGATAACCTTTCTCTTTCTTCCGTAAGAAAAGAAAGAGAAAATTTTAAAAAAATTTGTTTTACAAACATAATTTTTGAAAAATGTTTATTTTTGCTTATTTATTAGTTTTCTTTTGATAAAATAATTTTTTTAACACTTTCCACAATTAATTTTGTATTAGATTCTGGATTTTGTTTTATTTCTTGTTCTATTTTTTTGTATCCGTGCATAACTGTTGTGTGATCTCTTTTACCAAATGCTTCCCCTATTTTTGGAAAAGATTCATTTGTAAGAATTCTACAAAGATACATTCCTATTTGTCTAGGAAAAGCAATATTATTAGAACGTTGTGAGCTTTTTAAATCTTTAATTGTTATATTAAAATATTTACATATCATTTCTTGAATATATTCTATAGAAATAACAGAAGCTTTTTGCATTATAACAGCATTTATAGCTTTTTCTGACATTTCCATAGTAATTGGTGTATGTGTTAAAGATGATGTAGCAACAAGTTTATTAAATACACCTTCTAATTCTCTAATATTAGAATCTATTTTAGCTGCAATATTAGAAAGAATTTCATCATCTATTATTAAATGACTTTCATCTTTCTTTTTTCTAAGTATAGCAAGACGTGTTTCATAGTCTGCCATAGAAACATCTGCTAAAAGACCCCATTCGAATCTAGATTTTAATCTATCTTCTAATAAAGGAATATCTCTTGGAGGTCTATCACTAGAAATTACAATTTGTTTTCCAAACTCATGTAAAGTGTTGAATGTGTGGAAAAATTCTTCTTGCAATTGTTTTTTTCCAGCAATAAACTGAATATCATCTATTAATAAAACATCTATATTTCTGTATTTTTGTCTAAATTTTTCTGTACTTGCACTTTTTAAAGCATCTATAAATTCGTTAGTAAATCTTTCGGATGTAACATATAGAACTTTTGCCATTTTATTATTAAAAAGAACTTCATTTCCTATTGCATGCATAAGGTGAGTTTTACCAAGACCTACTCCTCCGTATAAAAATAATGGATTGTAAGCTGTTGCTGGTGCTTCTGCTACTGCAAGAGATGCTGCATGTGCAAATCTATTATTATCTCCTACTACATAAGTACTAAAACAATATTTAGGATTTAAAGATGTATTTGAATATGAATTGTTATTAGAAACAACTTGAATTTCTGGTTCTTTTTCTATTTCTGGTAATTCGTCTTTACAAACAATAGAAATACTACAGTTTTTTTGTAGTATAACAGAAAAGGTATTCATTATTAAATCGTGAAATTTTGTATCTGCCATATCTCTTTTAAAAGAATCTTCAGAAATTAAAATTATATTGTTATCCACAATACTTGAAATTTTTAAAGGTTCTATCCATGTTTTATGAGAGATTTGCGACATTTCGTCTTTTAAAAGTTCTTTTGCTTGGTTCCATATTTGTTCTATATTAGAATTCATTTTCTACATCCTCCTAGTTATCCACAGGTTAATCCACAGATGTTGATAAAACGTTATATGCGTAAGTGTTTTTTGAATTAATTTTATCAACAACTGAATTGTTTAAAAACTCGCAAAACCTTATTTCCCTATTATTTCATTTATAATATCAAAAAAGAAAAAAATTATCAACAGGTAATTTAAAAATATTATATTTTGTTAAAAAATATTGACATTTTACTTATGTTTAGTATATAATCTTGATACTTATGAATTTTAATTAGGAGGTTTTAACATGAAAAGAACATATCAACCAAAAAACAGACAAGAGAAAAAAGAACATGGTTTTATGAAAAGAATGAAAACAAGAGCAGGAAGAAATGTTTTAAAAGCTAGACGTGCAAAAGGAAGAAAAAAAATATCAGCTTAAAAATATTATAAAATGAGTGATAAAATTGAAAAAAACAGAAATGCTTAAAAAAAATTATGAATTTAAAAAAATATTAACAAGAGGAAAGTATCTACGGGGGAAAACAAATAGGTATATTTTATTTAAAAGAAAATATACCTGTAAATTTGTTAGGGATAGCAATAAGTAAAAAAGTAGCAAATAGTGTATATAGGAACAAAATAAAGAGATTAATTAGAGAAAATTATCGCTTATTAGAAAAAAATTTAACTGTAGGAAATTGCTTTGTAATACTTTGGAATAAAAAAGTAGAAGGCAAGGAAGTAAATTTTTATATAATAAAAGAAGATATGGAAAGATTATTAAAGAAAGCTAATATATTATTAGAAGAGAAAGATGTATGAAAAAAGTAGTAATATTTTTAATAGAAAAATACCAAAGACATATTTCTTTTTTTCTTGATGGTAAAGGGGTAAAATGCAAATTTTATCCTACATGTTCAGAATATACAAAACAAGCTGTTTTAAAATATGGAGTTTGTAAAGGTACTTTTTTAGGAATAAAAAGAATTGTTAGATGCAATCCATTTTCTAAAGGTGGATATGATCCTGTTAAATAAAAGGAGGAGTTAGAAATGGCTTCTATTTCAAGCTTATTTGGTTATATTTTAAATTTTATATATGAGTTGGTACAAAATTATGGAATAGCAATTATAATTTTTTCAGTTTTATTAAAATTAGTATTATTACCTTTAACTATAAAACAACAAAAAACAATGAAAAAAACAGCAAAAATTCAAGAAAAGGTAAAAGAATTACAAGAAAAATATAAAAATGATCAAGTTAAAATGAATCAGGAAATGATGGATTTATATAAAAAAGAAAATATGAGTCCTTTTAGTGGATGCTTAAGTTCAATACTTCAAATTTTTATATTAATAGCAATATTTGGATTAGTAAGAAATCCTTTAACATATATGAAAAAAATAGATAATGAAACTATAGAAAATTATAAAACAGAAATAAGACAAGAAGTAGGGGAAAATAGTATAAGCGTAAGTTATCCAGAAATAAGTGTATTAAAATATGTTAAAGATAATAAAACAATTGAAGATCCTTTATATATAAATACAGAATTTTTTGGAGTGGATTTAAGTAATATTCCACAAGAAAACTGGAACAACCCAAGTGTTTTTATAATTCCAGTATTATACGTACTAACAAGTGTTGTATCTTTGAAAATAACAACAAGTATGACTAATAAAAATAAAAAAAATGATATAATAGAAATAAAAAATAATAATGAAGAAAAACAAAAAGAAATGGCCCCAGAGGAAATGACAGCACAAATGAGTAAAAATATGACTTGGTTTATGCCTGTGTTATCTGTTAGTATCGCATTAGTAGCACCACTTGGGCTTGCTTTATATTGGTTAGTAAATAATATATTAATGATTGCTGAAAGATTATTATTGAATAAATTTTTAAAATCGAAAGAGGAGGAACAAAATGGCTAAAGCAGTAGTTTTCCAAGGAAAAACAACAAATGAAGCTATAGAAAATGGATTAAAAGAATTAAAAGTTTCAAAAGATATGGTAGATATAAAAGTTTTAGAAGAAGAAAAAAGAAGCTTTTATAATATACTTGCTCCAAGAGTTGTTAAAGTAGAATTAACCGTTAAAGAAAAAGTAGAAGAAAAGAAAGAGGAAAAAGAAAAAATACAGAAAAAATTTAATGTTAATAAAGAAGAAATATATGGTGGATTAAATGAAATAAAATTGTTTTTAGACAAATTTCTAAATAAAGAAATTAATTATAGTGCAGAAATAAAAGATAATGATATATATATTGAAATATCAGGAGAAAATGTGAATTATTTAATAGGATATAGAGGAGAAAATATTAATGCTATGCAAACAATATTATCTTCTATAGCCAATAAAAAAAGTACGTCAAAAATAAGAGTTTATTTAGATATAGCAGGATATAGAGAAAAAAGAATAAAGACTTTAGAAGAATTAGCAGAAAAAATAGCAAGAACTGTTATAAGAACAAAAAAAGAAGTTACATTAGAACCAATGACAGCATATGAAAGAAAAATAATACATACTAAATTACAAAATCATCCAAAGGTTAAAACATTTAGTAAAGGTGAAGAACCATATAGAAAAGTAGTAATTACATTAAAATAGTATTAAAAAGGCAGGGGGAGGTATACCCGGCCTTTTTTATTAAATAAAAGGAAATATGTGTAGGGGCGAATTGCATTCGCCCGCGGGCGACCAAAGGTCGCCCCTACAAATAAAGGAGAAGATATAATGTCAACAATAGCTGCAATATCTACAGCACCAGGAATTGGTGGTATAGGAATAATAAGAATGAGTGGAGAAAATTCATTTCAAATATTAAAAAAAATATTTAAGGCAAAAAAAGAAGAAAAGATAGAAAATATACAGGGGTACACTATCAAATATGGAAAAATCATTAATCCAAAAGATAACCAAATAATTGATGAAGTATTAGTTTCGTATTTTAAAGCTCCAAATAGTTATACAACAGAAGATGTTTGTGAAATAAATTCTCATGGAGGAATAGTAGTAGTTAAAAAGATTCTAGAACTTTGTCTAGAAAATGGTGCAAGACTTGCGGAAGCAGGAGAATTTACAAAAAGAGCTTTCTTTAATGGAAGAATAGATTTAAGCCAAGTTGAGGCAGTTATTGATATAATAAATGCAAAAACAGAAAAAGAATCTAAAGCATCTATAAATCAATTAGAAGGAATTTTGTCAAAAGAAATAAATAAAATTAAGGAAAATATTTTAAATATTCTTACAGATATAGAGGCATCTATTGATTATCCAGAATATGACATAGAAGAAGTTTCTAATAAAAAAACTATGAATATGCTAGAAAATGTACAAAATCAATTAGAAGAATTAAACCAATCTTTTGAAAATGGAAAAATTTTAAGAGAAGGAATAAAAGTTGCAATTATAGGAAAGCCAAATAGTGGAAAGTCATCTTTATTAAATAAAATTTTAAAAGAAGAAAGAGCGATAGTGACAGATATAGAAGGTACTACAAGGGATACAATAGAAGAGTTTGCTTCTATAAATGGAATACCTTTTAAATTTGTAGATACAGCAGGAATAAGAGAAGCTGATAATAAAGTAGAAGAAATAGGAATAGAAAAATCTAAAAAAGTTGCAAAAGAAAGTGATTTAATAATTGCAATGTTTGATAATTCTAAAAAATTATCAAAAGAGGACAAAGAGATTTTAAAATTTATAAAAAATAAAAAGGCAATTATATTATTAAATAAATGTGATTTGGAAGATAAAAATTTAAAAGATGAAAAAGAAATTAAAGAAACTAATAAAAAAGTTATAAAAATTTCTTTACTCTCAGAATCGAATTTAAGCGATTTTTATAAAGAGTTAGATATAATATTTAAATTGAATCAAATAACAGCTGATAATGAAATTTTAATAACAAACATAAGACATAAAAATTTAATAGAAGATGCAATAAAACATACTAAAGAAGCGAAGGAATCTTTAATAGTAGGAATGCCTATAGATATTATTTCTATTAATATAAAAGAAATTTTAGAATCTTTAGCAAAAATAACAGGAGAAAATGTGACAGAAGATGTATTGAAAGAAATTTTCTCTAAATTCTGTTTAGGAAAATAAATGTGGTTCCAGGGACTGTCCCTCTTTTGTTTAAAGACAAAAGGGGACTGTCCTGAACCACAAAAAATATATTGGAAATATTGTAGGGGAGCAGTCTTCGGTACCCCGCAATAAAGAGCCATATATAATATATAAAAAAAGAAGGGATAATAAATGAGTTATAATGCAGGAGATTATGATGTAGCAGTAATTGGAGCAGGACATGCTGGGTGTGAAGCAGCACTAGCCTGTGCTAGAAAAGGTCATAAAACATTACTTTTTTCAATTAGCTTAGAATGTGTTGCAAATATGCCTTGTAATCCAAATATAGGTGGAACATCTAAAGGACATCTAGTAAGAGAAATAGATGCATTAGGTGGAGAAATGGGAAAAAATATAGATAAAACATTTATACAATCAAGAATGCTTAATACTTCAAAAGGGCCGGCAGTTTATTCTTTAAGAGCAAAGTCGGATCGTAGCCATGTCGTTCTGTGAGCCAAGGAGTTGGGGAAACATGTTGTTCCTAAGACCGCTTGGCCTCCGACTTGGCGGAGAAATGGGAAAAAATATAGATAAAACATTTATACAATCAAGAATGCTTAATACTTCAAAAGGGCCGGCAGTTTATTCTTTAAGAGCA
>JAZSCD010000022.1:0-2373 GCA_045602745.1 Clostridia bacterium
ATTTTCTTTTTCTAACTCTTCTTTTTTTTCTATTGTTTCTTCCATTTTATCCTCCCTTATTGATGTGGAAAGTGAGATGTGTGATGTGTGACATTATCTTCACACCTCACACTTCGCACCTCACACTGCATTTTTAATCTTCATTATTTAATTTTTTACTAATATACTTCATTATCGAAATAACCTTTGAGTAATTCATTCTCTTTGGTCCTATAATCCCTATTGTTCCCATATCTTTTCCTGCAACTTTGTGTTTAAATGTTACTATACTTAAATCTTTTAAATCCTCGTTTTCATTTTCTTCGCCTATATATACATTTATTTCTTCTGCTAATCCAGAATTTAATATTTCTACCACATCTTTTTTAGTATCTAATATACTTAAAAAATTTTTTGCAGTATCTATTTTTTTAAATTCTGGAAAGTCAAATACTTTGCTTGTGCCTTCTAAATATATTTTACTTGTTTCTTCTATTGATTTATTCATTTGCTGAATTATTGGTTTTATAACTTTTGCTTGACTTTCCATTGTAGATAAAATATATTCTTCCATTGGTTTATCTATTTTTTCTAAAGGCTTTCCTATTAATTTGTTATTAAAAGTTACATTTAAATCATTTACTTGATTTAAGGTTATATCTTCATCATATTTTATTATTGTTTCCTTAATGGCTCCATTTTCTGTAAGTATTACTGCCATTAGCATTCTTTCACCTAATAAAATAAATTTTATATCTTTTATTAAATTGTTATTAGAATTTGGTCCAATTGCAACTGTTGTATAATGTGTTATTTCTGAAATTGTGCTTGTTGTAATTTTTGCTAAATCCTCTATTTCGTTTACTTTTGTTTCTAAATTTTCTTTTATATATTGAATTTCTTCTAAACTTATATTTTCATCATTTAAAAGTTCATCTACATAGAACCTATATCCTTTAACTGAAGGAATTCTACCTGCCGAAGTATGAGGTTTTTCTAAATATCCTTCATGTTCTAATTCAGACATATCATTTCTTATAGTTGCACTGCTAAAATCTAATCCATATTTTTCTACTATTGTTCCACTACTTACTGGTTCTGCTGTGTTTATATATTCTTCTATTACAGCTTGTAACACCTGCTTTTTTCTATCATTTAACAATATTTTCACCTCTTTTTAGCAGTTATTGTTTTCGACTGCTAATATATTATACCCAATTTTAGCAATTGTCAATACAGATTGCTAATTATTTTAAATAATCTAAATAATAAAAAAAGATTAGTTTATATGTTGAAGGGAACCCAATTTAGTTAACTTCAATATTCTAATCTTTTTTATATTTCTATCGTCCACCTACATCTGGTGTCGTATATCTTATATCACAGTTATTCTCTTGTTCTTTTATTCTATCAATTAGTTCTTGATAAAAAAGCACATCAAAAATTTTTGTTTTTTGCTGTAGTCTTTGTTCCAAGGCATTTATTATTTGCTTATGTTGTTGATATTCACTTGTTCTTTTTAATTTTTTAATAAATTGTTGTGCTGGTGTTTTAGTATTTGAGCTTTCTGCTAAAGCACAATTTAATATTATTTTTATCCAATTATTGCTTATTTCTTCTATCGCTTCTTTTGTTTTTATATCTTTTGGTTTTTCTCTAATTTCATTCAATACATTATCTATAAATTCAGGTAAATTATTGCTCAAAACAATTCTAAAAGTATCTATTCCTTCTTCATCTTTTATTCTTCCTTCTTCCATATATATTGTTACCATTTGGGATTGAATTGGTTCATTATCTGGAAATTTTTCTCCTATTTTCTTTGCTTCTTCTGTTCTTCCTTCTCTTATATATATTGTTACCATTTGTAATTGAATTCGTTCATTATTTGGGAACCTTTCTCCTATTTTTTTTGCTTCTTTTATTCTTCCTTCTTTCATATATATTGTTACCATTTGGGATTGAATTGGTTCATAGTCTGGAAACTTTTCTCCTATTTTTTTTGCTTCTTTTATTCTTCCTTCTTTCATATATATTGTTACCATTTGGGATTGAATTGGTTCATTATCTGGAAATTTTTCTCCTATTTTTTTTGCTTCTCCTATTCTTCCTTCTTTCATATATATTGTTACCATTTGGGATTGAATTGGTTCATTATCTGGAAACTTTTCTCCTATTTTCTTTGCTTCTTCTATATTTCGTTCTTTCATATATATTTTTACCATTTGGGATTGAATTGGTTCATAGTCTGGAAACTTTTCTCCTATTTTTTTTGCTTCTTTTATTCTTCCTTCTTTCATATATATTGTTACCATTTGGGATTGAATTAGTTCATAGTCTGGAAACTTTTCTCCTATTTTTTTTGCTTCTTTTATTCTTCCTTCTTTCATATAT
>JAZSCD010000023.1:0-18435 GCA_045602745.1 Clostridia bacterium
TGGTGAGGTTGCAACAGACCCCGTTGCATCTTGGATGATACAATCTGCCCAAGTTGCATCTAAATTTACATTATTTACTCACCACGCTAAAACATTTCCAGACTTAGTAACAGCTCTTCGTAACTCTATGTTAAGAACAGGTGTATTTAAAGATGAAAAGACCGCCGAAGAACAAGTTGTTCAAGTATTAAATTTTGATATACACTTAGTAAAAGATTTTAGAGGAAGACGTTATATAGAAAGAGTAACTGAGTGTATACCAGTAGAAGATAAGAACGAATATACATATGACCACAGAAAAGAAAAAACTTTAGAAGGCAAAATGGATAAATTTATAGATAATGCAACACATTATTTTACTAGAGTTACAAATAAAGAATTATACAAATATGTAAATATACTAGAATATAGAAACGATGAATATGTAATAACAAACAAAATATCAGACTACAACTTAAAAGAAATGCGTAGAAATATGGACGAATCAGATATAGAAGAATTTGATAGATTTGTCGAAAAAAATTGGGGGGGATTACAGGATGCAATACCTGTATCTGCAAATGTTTCTGTAGGAAGCGCGGATGAAACTATACACTCTCAAACCAAAAAACGTGGAAGACCAAAAAAAAATTAAATGTAGGGGCGAACTGTGTTCGCCCGCAACTGATATTAAAAGACTAAGATACAATCTATGTTTATATACAATAGAAAAGAGGTGTAACAAACTAAATGTCAAATCAAATAATATTATTATTAATAGGAATATGTGGTGGCTTATTTTTATTAATAATTATAGCATATTTTATAATACAAAGTAAGATGAACAAATCAGATATAAAACATATAAAACAGCTAAAGGAAGGAACTAAAGAAAAAAAATATACCTCTGATGTTTTATATCAAAAAATATATCTAATATTCTTAAATATACCAGGTTTAAAACGTTATTTAATGAAATTAAGAAGAAAATTAGAAATAATAAATGTAGATGATGAATATTTAACAAGAAGACAAGCTGCAAAAATAGTTTTAGAAGCACTATTAATAATAATTCCTTTAACAATAATAATTATTATTATAGCTCATAAAAATATATTATTATTATCAATAATATTATTATTTGAAATGTTTATAATAGAAACAATAATGACTGGAAAAGTTGATAAATTAGATACAAAGCTATTAAAACAACAAATAGAGTTTTTTGCAGAAATAAGGCATGCATACCACGAATTTAATATGGTGGAAGAAGCTATATATGAAGTTTCTCAAAAAGATCAATTAGAAGTATCTAGACAAGGTGAAAAAATATATGAAATATTAATATCAGATGATCCAGAAACAGAATTGGAAAAGTATTATGATATAGCTCCAAATAGTTATTTAAAGGAATTTGCAGGAATTTCTTATTTAACAAGAGAATTTGGAGATAGAACAGATAATAACGGAGCATCTCTATATTTAAAAAACTTAAACAACATTACGGAAGAAATGCAGTTAGAAATATTAAAAAGAGAAAAATTGGATTATGTTTTTCAAAGTTTATCATTTATTTCAATTGCACCAGTACTATTAATGGAACCATTAAAAAGCTGGGCAGTATCTAATTTCCCATTTACATCACAGTTTTATCAAGAAAAAGGTGGATTTATAGTACAGTTAATATTAGTAATAATAACATTTATATCTTATATATTAACAAGAAAACTTAAAGATAATGGTAGTACAAAAGAAGAATATATGGATTCAAACAAAGTTTGGCAAATGAAATTATATAATAATTATCCAATAATAAAAAAAGTAGTAGATTTATTTATACCAAAGAAAAAAACAAAAGAATATAGAAAAGATATTGAATTATTAAAAGATGCAGCAACAAAGCAAAAAATGGAAACTCTATATGTAAATAGAATATTTGCAGCTATTTTAACTTTTGTTGTATCATTATTCTTATTTGGCCAAATACATAGAGTATCAATAAATTATATTTATGAAAATGAAAAAGCTAATTATAATATGCTTGGAGAAATGTCAGAACAAGAAACAAAAAAAGCAAAAGAAATATTAGAAAAGGACAATTATTTTTTAGATAAATATAGATATAAAAAGGTGACAGTAGAGGCATTAAAAGCAGATATAAAAACTTCAATTCAATATCCGGATTTAACTGAAAAAGAATTAGAAGAAACAACAAACAGAATAAAAAACAAATTAAATATAGTTAATAAAGAATATTTAAAACCTTTTGAATTATTATTAGCTTGTATATTTGCAATTGCAGGATATTGGGCTCCAAAATGGTTGCTTATGTTCCAAAAAATAATGAGAAAACTAGAAATAGAAAATGAAGTAATGCAATTTCAAACAATTATATTGATGTTAATGAAAATAGAAAGAGTAAATGTAGAAATGATATTAGAATGGTTAGAAAGATATTCTAATATATTTAGAGAACCAATTTCAAGATGTGTAAACAACTATGAATCAGGAGCATGGGAAGCATTAGAAGAAATGAAAACAGAGATTAATTTTGAGCAAATGGTAAGAATAATAGAAGGCTTACAATCAGCTGTAGAAAAGATTCCAATAAGAGAAGCATTTGATGAATTAGATAATGAAAGAGAATATTATCAAGCTAAAAGAAAAGAATCAAATGAGAGATTAATAAAAAGAAAAGGTATGGTAGGAAAATTAATAGGATTTACACCATTGATAGGAGTATTTTTAGGGTATTTAATAATTCCATTAGTATTTATAGGATTTTCAAGTATGACTAGCACTTTTTCAACAATGCAAACGTTATAAAATAATTAGCCTAAGACAAGGAGGAAACTATGGAAAATGCGTCAAAAGCATTGATTATAGCAGGAGCAATTTTTTTAGTAATAATTATTATATCGTTTGGTGTTTATACATATCAATCGATACATAATTTTTCAAAAATGCAAGATGAACAATTAGAACAAAAGCAAGTAGCAGATTTTAATAAATCGTTTGAAGCATATAATAAATCTATAATGTATGGAGTAGATATTGCAACACTAATAAATAAAGTAAATGAAAATAATAAAAAATATCCAGATGATAATATAGAAATAATTTTTAAATTAAAAGAAGAAGAAGACTATAGAAATAATAATGCATTTAATAGTATAAAGAATGATGGAGAAGCATTTAAAACTTTTAAAAAAAGAATATTTAAATGTGATGGAGTACAATATAACGAAGACACTGGAAGGATTATGTTAATGAGTTTTGAGGAAATTAGTTAGTATATATGCATAAATAAAAGGAGAAAACTATGGAAAATGCATCAAAAGCATTAATTATAGCAGGAGGAGTTTTTTTAGCAATAGTAATTTTGGTAATTGCTGTAGAACTGTTTGTAGGGTATGCAAAAATTGCAGAAAATTATGAGGATAGATTAGAAATTAATGAAATATCTAAAATAAATAAAGAGTTTACCAAATATGAAGGAAGAGAAGATATTACAATACAAGAGATAGTTACAGCAGCAAAAACAGCACATAAATATAAAGAAAGGCAACTTATAGAAGTATTATTATCAGGAACAACTGGTAATTTAGCAGATTATAATAATAATCAAATTATAGAAATAATAAAAAAAGATAGTGATGATAATGTAGAACAAAATTATTATAAAGCTACTTTAGAATCAGATGATAATACAGGTTTAATTAAGATAATAAAATTTAATAAAGTTAATTAGAAATAGTTACGTAATTTGAATAAAAATATTGAAGGTTTTAATTAAAAATAATGTTGCATAATGTAGTAAAAAGTATTATAATAAAGGAAAGGAGTACTTAAAGTGAAAAGTTCAGTATTATTTATATTTGCAATATTTTTTATTATAATATGCATAGTATCATTTACATTAATAAATATGCAAATTCAAAAAAATGAACTTGCAAACTGGAATAAAACATACGAATATTATTTAAACAAAGAAATACCAGGAACAGAAATTGCAACATTAATAGGTAAAGTAACAAATCAAAATGAAAAAAATAATGTAAAAAAAGATAAAAATGGGTATTACATAGATAATGGAAAAAATAGTATAAAATTAGATTTAAAAATGATAACAATAGAAAAAACATATCCAATGGAAGAAATATATAACAATGAAATTGCAAAATTTGTACAAAATTTTAATTTTATAAATTTTAAATGTACAAGCATAGAATATCACAAAACAACAGGTAAAATATCA
Organism: Clostridia bacterium; assembly: GCA_045602745.1. GTDB lineage: Bacteria > Bacillota > Clostridia > TANB77 > CAG-508 > CAG-452. Next base: position 4,238 of record JAZSCD010000023.1, read on the forward strand.
AAATTAGTTTTTGAAGAATTACAATAAAAAAATATAGGTAATGCATAAATATATGAAAAAATATGTAGGGGCGGGCCTTATGTTCGCCCGAATAAGAACGTAGAGGCAGACAGATCTGTCTGTCCACTAAATTAAGTTTTTAAAGTTTAGAATAAAAACTATTCTAAAGATAAAATAAAAAAATTTCAAAGGAGGAAGAATTATGGAAAATGCATCAAAAGCACTAATTATAGCAGGAGCTGTATTAATAGCTATAATATTAGTTGGAATAGGAGTTGCTTTAATTACTAATTCATCACAAGTTAATGACGATGCTGAAACAACAATGGAAGCAGTTGATCAAGCAGCTAACGAATATGCTACTAATATTACAGAGTCATTAAATGGCGACGACGGCGACGACGGCGACGACGGCGAATAAGATGGATTAAAAAATATGAATAAGATTAAAATATCTTATTCATAAACTAAAGTATATTATTTAATATACTTTAGTTTGTGAATATAAAACAATAAAAAACGACAGAGGAGGAAAAAATATGGAGAATGCATCAAAAGCTTTAATTATAGCAGGATCTATATTAATAGCTATAATATTAATTGGAATGGGAGTTCTTTTAATTAATAATTCAAAAAAAATTGAAGACGATTCAGAAGAAACAATGACTGTTATAGATGAATCTGCTAGTCAAACTGTTGAGAGTATTAAAGATAATTTAGGAATAGAAGATTAGTATAACAAAGGAGGAAAACTATGGAAAATGCAACAAAAGCTTTAATTATAGCAGGATCTATATTAATAGCTATAGCACTTGTTTCTATGGGTGTGTTGTTATTATCTAATACAGAAGGAATTTTCAAAACATCAAAAGATTTAGGAGATGCTATAGAAATAAAAACACATAATTCAATGTTTGAACAATATTCAGGAACACAAAAAGGTTCAACAGTAAAAGAATTATATTCATTAGTACAAAGTTATAAAAAAACTTCAGAAAAAACTTTAGATTACGATGGACCTATAACATTTAATGCATATAAAAATTATAATGTAACATTATCTGTAGATGAAGATGGATATATAAACAAGATAACAGTAAATTAGAACCTTAATAGAAAAAATGAAGGATGATGTATTATGGAAAATATTGCAGATGCTTTAAAAATTTCATTCGCTGTTTTTGTATTTGTATTAGCAATTGCAATTACTTTTTCAACAATATCAAAGGCAAAAAAAACATCAGATGTAGTTTTATATCATATAGATGAAACTAATTTTTATGATTACGAAGATTCAAAAAGTACTAATCGAGAAGTAAATAAAGATATTGTAATATCAACACTATATAAAAGTTGTGAAGAAACAATAACAGTGTCTATAGAACTAAAAGATGGTTCAAAACATGAATTTAGTGCAAATACAGAAGAAGAAATAAGTAGTTTTTTAGAAGATAACATAAGTAACTTTTATCAAACATATGTAGAAGACTTTATAGAAATTATAGATGATGGTATATACATAAAAGGAGAAGATGGAAGTCAAATAACAGTAGCAGAAGGAGTTAAAAGAATATATATAATGTATAAACCAAATTAAGGAGGTAGGATATGAGCGATACATTAATTACAATAATTGCAATATTTTTAGCAGCAATTTTAATGTTTATATTTCCATTAATGTCTGTTTCTGAAAGAAATGATGATATTGCACAATCAGTAGTACAGACAGCAACCTCAGAATTAGTAGATAAAATAGCTGTATCTGGTAAAATTACACAAAGCGATTATGAGGAATATTTAAGCAAGATATCTACAACAGGAAATACATACGATGTGGAAATAGAAGTACAAAAGATAGATGAAAATCCTGGTAAAAAGACCTCAATAACTTCTCCAGATTTAATAGGAGAAAATGTTAGATATTCAGTGTTTACTACAGATATATTAGATGAAATATATGATGGTGGAGCAGGAGCTACACAAAAATACTTGTTAAATAAAGGTGATAATGTTATAGTAACAGTAAAAAATACTAACTCAACAATGGCTCAAACATTAAGAGCATTTTTTTATAAAGTAACAGGCTCAGGAACTTATCAAATTGCAGCAAGTGCATCTAGTTTAGTAGTAAATTCAGGAAAATAATAAAATTTAAAACAACAACAAAAAGTGAGGGGTGATATGGAATATGTTTAGATTGAATGTACTCCATGCCACGTCTCACTTTAATAATAATGCGTTTTGTAATTGGAATTTAGAAGTTGGAGGTATAGTGTAAATCTTTGGAGAATTCTTTTATTTCCAAATACCAAACTCAAAATGCCAAACTTAAAATGCCAAACTCAAAATGCCAAACTCATATAAAATTAAGAGGTGAAAAAATGAAATTACAAAATTTTATGGTAGTATTTGTAATAATTATATTACCAATTATAATAGTAACATCATATTATATGTCTTTACAAATAGATACAATAAATATGCAAACATCATATAATTCAAAATTACTAGATTCGACAAAAGAAGCAATAGAAGCTTACGAAATAAATACAGTAGAATGGAATTCAAAATATGATGCAGTATCAGATTCAAAACGTAGATCTATAATGGCATCAATAAATTCATTTACCACTTCTTTTTCAAATAGTATAGGAGTAGGAGGAGCAAATAAAGAAAATATATTATCTTACATACCAGCAATAGCATATACATTATATGATGGATATTATATTTACTCACCAGCAGAAACAAAAGTAGTAGCAACAGATGGTAATGGATCAACATTAAGAGATGAAGATAAAAAAGTAATATATTTAACTTCAGGTGGAGGACAAACTACAGACGAAAAAAATGCTGATACAGAGTATAAACACATATTAAAACCATTTTCAGCATATTCTAAGCAATATGGAGATATAATAATAAACTATACATTAGATAATTATATTAAAGTGTACAAAGAAGTAGATGGGAAATACGCTTTAAGGGAGGGCTATTTAGTAAAAGGAGTATCTATAGGTACAGATAAGAGTGTAGAAAATATAAAATATAAAGGAAAGAGTGTAGAAAAAGAGATATTATCTGAAAATGTATATATAAAAAACGAGGGAGTAAAAGAATGTAAATATATATATTCAACAGATAGAACAAAAATATATATAGAATCAGCAACTAATAAAGCTTTTGTACTAGATCATGATAATAAAAAAGTATACTTAGATTCTCTTATGAATAAAACATATAAAAAAGTATTAGTACCAACAGAAGAAAAAAAATCATATACAGAAGTATATCAAGATTTAAGTCATGGAAAATGGTACACAAAAATAAATAAAGATGGACGATTAACAGAAGAAAATTTAAATATTATAAATAATATTTCAAATTTTGGAATAGAAGATTCAATAGAATATGATTATAGTGCAATTAATTATTGCGTAGAATCATATATGTTTTCTAATTGGTTTAAAGAAGAAGTAAAAGGAATAGATATACTAAAAGATTTTTTAAATTCTGATCCAGAAGAGGAAGAATCAGAATTTAGTCAGGAACGAAAAGAAGTAATAAAAGAAGAATTAATAAATAGTTTAAATCAAGCTATAACAAGTTATAGTAGAAATTCAGAAGGAGAGTATCAATTACCAAAATTATTAGAAACAGATTGGAATCACATATTAAATAATGTAGCAATAATAACATTTTTACAAGACATTCCAATAGGAGTAAAAAAATATAATAATTATGCAATAGCTACAAGTACAAGAAATAAAGATTTTGTGGATCCAGATGAAATTTATTTAATCAATTCAGAAGATGAGTATTATCATAGACCATATTGTGAAGAGCTAGAAGAAAATCTATCTATAATAGGATACAGAAATGTAGATTATGTATTAAAAGATTATGATGATACAAGTGATAATAGTAAAAAATACTATTACTTACATAACAATCAATATAAAGCAAGCCAAGAATGTTATAATTGTATAATTCAAAGAGACTTATATAATGAAAGTACAGGAACAAAATTAGAAAAGCAACAAAAGGCATATTATACAGCTCTTGCAAGAGAAAGATATATAGCTACAGAAGCAGAAACCAAATTATATTCACAATCATTGATTAATATTGAATTTGCAAGTGGAGCAGTAGTAAATGAAACAATACAATTATATGAAGGAGAAACAATATCTTTAAGTGAAATAATAGTAAAAGATGAATTGGGACAAATTATAAATGATATAACATGGAATATTAGTAATGAAGAAATAGCTTATATGTTAGATGGTGTAATATATTTAAAAAAAGAAGGAGATGCACATTTAATAGCTACAAGAAATGATAATAATGCAATAGGAACAATAGGTATTAAAGTAAAAAAATCTACAATAGATCCTATAGTAGGAGATGACGAGATTAAAGCAGGAGAAATAAAAGAATATGTAGTAGAATGGAAGACCGGATATGGATTAGGTAATGTAAATTTTGAATGGACAAGTTCAGATACAACAACAGGTGAGATTGTTGAACATGACGAAGAAGGTTTGGGAGAAAAAAATGGGTATAAATCAACTGTGAAAGTAAGAGGTGTTTCAGACGGCAAGTTTAACATTACAGCAAAAGTTTATATATCTAATATAAGAACATTAGAGGAAACAAAAGAAATTGAATCAAAAGTAGAAATAGAAAATATAGCAACAGAACCAGGAGTTTGGGATACATATATATATGGAGGTGTAAATCCAAGCACAGATATAGCAATAAAAGTAAGAACAACAGGATTAGTAAAAAATGTACAAAAATTTATAGAAGATAAGGTAGAATTAACAGGATATGATAATAACATAGTTACAATAGGTTCTTATAAAGACTTTGTACAAAATGGAAATGAAATAAGTTTTAAAGTTAATGTAAGTGGAAAAGCAGAAGGAGAAACAAAAATAAAAGCAAAAGAGAAAGAAGGAACTAAAGAAGCTGAGTGTGCAATAAAAATAAATTCAATAATAAAACAAATAAAAATAGAGCCTAATAGTTGGACAGCATATATAGGAGGAATACAAGAAACTGATCAAAATACAAAACCAAAAACACAAATAAAAGTAAGTATAGAGACATTTGTTCAAATAAGTAATGCACAAGAATTTGTTAAAGATATAACATTAGTAGTAAATAATGCAAATATTATTGAAGTAAAAGATTTATATGGAAATATTACTCAAACAGGAAATGTAGTAACATTTACAGCAACAATAGTTGCAAAAGCTAAAGGAACTACAAATATAACAGCAAAAGCGCAAACATATAATAAAGAATCTAATAAATATAGTGTAGAAATAAAATCAGCAGGAACTGGAAGTAGTACAGATCCATATATAATATATTATATAGAAGATTTAGTAGATTTATCAAATAAGGTACTTGGTGCAAAAAACAATGGAATAGAAGTAAAAAATTCAGGGAACACATATTCAGGTAAATATTTTAAACTAGGAAGAACATTAGATTTTACAGTAAACGAGCATTATAGAAATTATCAAGATACAGTAACATATTCAGGATATAATGGTAGTACAGCAGGAGTAACTATCAAAGAAGCTTTAACAAGTGAAAGCTTTAGAGGATTGGCTCCTATAGGAAGCGGTACTAGGTATGATTTAGATATATATTTGTACTTTTCTGGTATTTTTGACGGAGATAATAAAAAGATAATAAATTTAAGGATTATTGAAAAGTTTCATGACCAAGGTAGTAGTACAGAAATTGCTTTATTTGGTTCAGTTAAAAATGCTACTATAAAAAATCTAACTTTAGAAAATATTTATTATGGAGATAAAGCTACTCCTACTACCCACTCATATGCAGATTACGGTGGAATTGTTGCTAGATTTAACGAAAGTTGCACTATAGATAATTGTCATGTATCAGGTTATATTGGTTCTGGTACAAATTCAAATATTAGCCGTTCTATCGGGGGAATTGCTTGCAGAGAAGAACACTCAAACAAGACAGATAAAATTACTATTAAAAATTGTTCTTCCAACATTATTGTATCTGCTACTGAAACGGAGTGGACAAATAGTTCTTTTGGTGGTATCTTCGCAGGCCATTGGGGGACGTATGCAACGCTCACTAGTAATCTTCGTGAAGAGGAAAAAGCTGATAATAAATGTATAGTTGACATATCTAATTGTACAAGTGATGGAACAGTAAATTGGAATGAAGATGGTGGTGTAGTTGGAGGAATAGCTGGAAATATTTCTTCTGGTACAATTTACAATTGTACAAATAATATGCAAATTACACTTAATTCAGATAGGTCTTATCTAGGAGGAATTGTTGGTAAAAAAAATAGTAGCAATAAATTAACAATATCGGAGTGTAAAAGTAATGGAAACCTTTCAAGCACAGGTTCATCAGGAAATAAAGAGGCTACAACACGATGCACTGGAGGAATTGTTGGAATTGCTACAAATTGTGATATTAAAAATTGCATAGTTAATGCAAATATTAGTTATTCAGATTCAGATAACGAAGGAAAGGGATTTATTGGTGGAATATTAGGATATGATAGAGGAGCAGCATATAATTACACTTCATATTTTTCAAAAAAGAAAGTAGTAATAACATACTATGGATTTAAAAGGGCTGTTATTACAGGAATAAAATCAAATTCTGTTAGTTTTTCAAACAATACTTTTGGTTCTAATTATAGATTAACAACTACTACAACAAGAAAAGGAGAACTATTAGGATATCCACAAGTTAACCTTCAAGTAATTGAACCAGCAACTACTTTAAGTAGTTATACTAGTGCAGATAAGGCAGAAAATGCTACTGATTTTAATGAAAGAGGAATACATACAAGGACGGGAATAGTATATGAATAGAAAAAATAATAAAAAATTAATATTAATACCAATAATTTTATTTAGTTTTTTAATAGGGATATCTGTATATATAGTTTTGGATAATATAAAACAAAATAATGTAATAAAAAATGCAGAAGAAACCGAAAAAAACACTAAAAAGTATAATACAATTGATAAAATGTTTTCCAGTGAAAATTATATAATTGTATTAGAACAAGAAAATTATATAAACGAAAAAAATGAAAAAGAAACTATTACTTTAGCATCAAAAAAAGACGATATCCTTATAGAATTAAAATTTATTAATACTCATGAAACAATTATGTACAAAGATAATGTTACTTATATGATTTCTCATGATAACAAAATATATGATAAGATAGAAGGAAAAGATGAAAATAGTTTAGAGATTAGGACATTTTTAATAGAAGAATTAATAAAAGAAGAAAAACAAGAATACAAAGAAGGTAAAGAAATAATTGATGGAATAGAGTATGAATATGAAGAATATGAACTACAAGAAATGACAAAAAGATATTATTTTTCTAACAATAACCTAGCATACATAAAGATAACAGATAATGAAGAGGAAACAATTTTAAAAGTAAAAAAATTATCTTGTGAAGTAGATGACAAATTATTTGAAATACCATCAGATTATAAAAATATAAATCTATCTGAAGAAATAATAGATTAAAATGTATAAGTGCCAATGAGAAAGTTATCATTGGCACTTAAAATAATTTAAAAATTAGTAATAATAATTAATCTTTCCTAATATACATTTATTAAAGTTTAATTGTACAAACATTTTATTTAGGAGGGAATTAAATTATGGAGAACATGGAAATATATGAGGATATTGCTAATCGTACAGATGGTGATATATATGTAGGGGTTGTTCGGACCGGTTAGAACTGGGAAATCTACATTTATTAAAAATTTTATGGACTTATTAGTTTTACCAAACATAAAAAATACATATAAAAGAGAAAGAGCAAGAGATGAACTTCCACAAAGTGCTGCAGGTAGAACAATAATGACAACAGAACCAAAATTTGTACCAAACGAAGCAGTAGAAATTACAGTAGGAGAGAATTTAAAACTAAAAACACGTTTAGTAGATTGCGTTGGATATTTAGTAAATAATGCATTACGGCTATATGGAAAATGATGTTCCGAGAATGGTAAAAACACCATGGTCAGAAGAAGAAATACCATTTGAAATTGCAGCAGAAGTAGGAACTAAAAAGGTTATAACAGAACATTCTACAATAGGAATATTAGTTACAACAGATGGAAGCATTACAGAAATACCTAGAGAAGACTATATAGAAGCAGAAGAAAGAGTTGTAAGAGAACTAAAAGAATTAAATAAACCGTTTGTAATAGTATTAAATACAAATAACCCATATTCAGATTACTGCAAAGAACTTAGCAGAGCTCTAGAAGAAAAATATGGTGTTGCTGTTCTTCCTACAGATTGTACAAATCTAAATATGGAAGATGTAAATGATATTTTTGGTAAAATATTATATGAGTTCCCAGTAGAAAGAATTAATTTAAATTTTCCAGGTTGGATAGATGGATTATCAGATAGCCATACATTAAAACAAGAATTATATACAAATATAAAAGAAGCATTTAAAGAAACAAATGCAGTTAAAAATGTAAATAATGGAATACAAAGAATAAATACTGCAGAGATTGTTGAGAAAACAACAATAAAAGAAATAAATCTTGGTAATGGATCTGTTACTTTAGATATACAACTTCAAAATAATTTATTCTATCAAGTGTTAACAGAAATAACAGGTGTAGAAGTACAAAACGAAGCAGACCTATTTACAACTATTTCTAATTTTGCAAAAGTCAAAAAAGAGTATGATAAAGTAGCTATGGCATTAGAAGAAGTAAAACAAAAGGGATATGGAATAGTAACACCTACAATGGAAGAACTAATACTAGATGAACCAGAAATGGTAAAACAAGGATCAAGGTTTGGAGTAAGACTAAAAGCAAAGGCCCCTTCAATACATATGATAAGAGCAGATATAGAAACAGAAGTATCTCCAATAGTAGGAAGCGAAAAACAATCAGAAGAACTTGTAAATTATCTGCTTTCAGAATTTGAAAATGATCCAATAAAAATTTGGGAATCAAATATATTTGGAAAAAATCTGCATGAACTTGTAAACGAAGGACTTCAAAACAAATTATACAGAATGCCAGAAGATGCACAAGAAAAACTAAAAGATACATTAGAGAGAATAATAAACGAAGGCAGTGGAGGATTGATTTGTATAATTTTATAGATAAAACACTGTAGGGGGGCGGGCGATTTTAGTCCGCTCGTTAAATTTGTGTAAAATATAAAAAATATTGCAAACGTTGTAGGGGCGGGCGATTTTAGTCCGCCCATTAAATTTATGCAAAATTTTAAAATTATTGCAAACAAATGTAGGGGTCGGTTTCCATGCCGACCCGAAAAAATTTGATTTTTAGTCCGCTCCCAGAGATTTATTTATATTTTATCGCGCACGCCCCGAAGCTGCGTAATAGGCTGTAACACAAAACCTGCAAGCAGATTTGATTTTGTGTAACAGCCTATAACTTGTCGGTCCCCACCCGTAACCCGCTCGTAAAATATAAATGGAAATCTCTTCGCGCTACTCTACATTTAAACACGTATTGAGCCGAGGAGCGCAATAAATTTATGTTTTTAACTAGATTTTATGGATTTTTACAATTAATTCAAATTTACAAATTACAATTTTTAAAATTATATATTGTTTTATAAACGCATATCTTATATAATATAGAAAACAAAAAATGAGGTGTAGTATATGAATTTACCAAATAAATTAACAGTATTTAGAATAATATTAGTACCAATAATGGTAGCAATTCCTTTTTTTAATATACAAAGCGAATTTTTAGGAATACCACTTGCATATTGGATAATGAACTTAATATTTGCTATTGCATCATATACAGACCATTTAGATGGGGAAATAGCAAGAAAAAATAATTTGGTAACAACATTTGGAAAATTTGCAGATCCATTGGCAGACAAAGTATTAGTATTATCAGCAATGCTTATATTAGTAGAAGCTGGGAACCTACCTGCTTGGATACCAATAATAGTATTATTTAGAGAGTTTGTAGTTTCGGGATATAGATTAATTGCAGTAGAAAAAGGTGGAGAAGTAATAGCAGCAAATGTTTGGGGCAAAATAAAAACAGTAACTCAAATGATTGCAATAATACTAATGTTTATAAATATAAATAATACAAATGTATTTGGAGCATTTATAAATGGAAAATTAGAAGGAATTCCATTAATAATAAATGTTTTATCAACATCAGTTATGACAATTTCAGTAATAGCAACAATTCTATCAGGTTGGAGTTATATAAAAAACGGAAAAGATTTATTAAAAGACTAAATTGAAACGAAAGGGGACAGACCCCTTTCGTTTCGTAAATATAATGAAACAAAAGGGGGCTGTCCCCTTTCGTTTCAAATTTAGGAGGAACAATGGATAAAAATCAGGCAAAAAAACGTATTGATGAATTAAATAAATTAACTGCATATTATGCAAAAAAATACTATGATGATGACGCGCCAGAGATATCAGATTTTGAATATGACATGCTTATGAATGAGCTTAAAAACTTAGAAAGGGAATATCCAGAATTTATTAGCAAAGATTCTTTAACTCAAAAAGTTGGAGGTACTGTTAAAGAAGGATTTGATAAAGTTGTGCATAGTGTTCCGCTTCAAAGTTTGCAAGATGTTTTTTCCATTGAAGAGTTATATAGCTTTGACGAAAGAATAAGAAAGTTTAGTGATAATATAAAATATGTTGTAGAAACGAAAATAGATGGGTTATCTGTTGCTTTAGAATATAAGAATGGTGAATTTATAAAAGGTGCAACAAGAGGAAATGGACAAGTTGGAGAAGATATTACAGATAATTTAAAAACTATAAAAACTATACCTCAAAAATTAAAAGAAAACATAGATATAATTGTAAGAGGAGAAGTGTTTATATCTAAAAAAGATTTTGATAAACTAAACGAAAAGCAAGATGAAGAAAGCAAATTTGCAAATGCAAGAAATTTAGCAGCAGGATCTCTTAGGCAATTAGATAGCACAGTTACTGCTACGAGACCATTAGATATATACATTTTTAATGTTCAAAAAAGTGATAATAAGAAAATTAAATCACATTATGAATCACTACTTTATTTAGAAAAATTAGGTTTTAATGTAAATCCTATAAAAATTATGTGTGAAAATATACAAGAAGCGGTAAAAGCAATAGAGAAAATAGGAAATGATAGAGAAGAAATTCCATTTGGAATAGATGGAGCAGTTATAAAAGTTGATGATTTGAATCTAAGAGAAGAAATTGGCACAACATTTAAAACTCCAAAATGGGCAATTGCATATAAATATCCACCAGAGCAAAAAGAAACTATTTTAAAAGATATAATATGTAATGTAGGAAGAACAGGTGTAATTACTCCAATGGCAATTTTAGAACCAGTTGTTGTTGCAGGTTCTAAAATTTCTAAAACAACACTTCATAACGAAGATTTTATAAAAGAAAAAGATTTAAAAATAGGAGATCATGTATTAATACAAAAAGCGGGAGATGTTATTCCGGAGGTAGTTAAAGTTATAAAAGAAAAAAGAACGGGTAAAGAAACGGAGTTTGAAATGCCAAAAGTATGTCCTGTATGTGGCGCAAATGCGGTAAGAGAGGAAGGAGAAGCGGCTTTAAGATGTATAGGTGTAGAATGCAGAGCTCAAACTTTAAGAAATATTATTCACTTTGCATCTAAGGAAGGAATGAATATAGAAGGTCTTGGTGAAAAAATAGTAGAGCAGCTATATAATAATGAATTAATAAAAACAATAGCTGATATTTATTACTTGAAACAAGAAGATATACAAACATTAAAAAAAGATGGAAAGAAATTTGCAAAAAATTTAGTAAATGCAATAGAACAAAGCAAAGATAATGAATTAGATAGATTGATATGTGCTTTAGGTATAAGGCATATAGGAACAAAATCTGCAAAAACACTTGCAAAAAAATTTAAATCAATAGATGGACTTTCAAAAGCAACATTAGAAGAATTAATAGAAACAGAAGATGTTGGAGAAATAACTGCAAAAAGCATTTATGAATTTTTTAAACAAGAACAAACAGAAGATTTAATAAATAAATTAAGAGAAGCAAATGTTAATATGCTATTAAATGAAGATGAAATCCTAGACGATAGATTTGAAGGAAAAGTATTTGTATTAACAGGTTCGTTAGAAAGTTTTACTCGTGAAGAAGCAAGTAAAATAATAGAAAATTTTGGTGGAAAAACTTCAAGCTCGGTATCTAAAAAAACAGATTATGTTTTAGCAGGAGAAGAAGCGGGAAGTAAACTAACAAAAGCAGAAAATTTAGGAATAAAAATAATAACAGAACAAGAATTTAAGAAAATGGTAAAATAGGGAATTTCCAGGTACTGTCCCTCTTTTGTCCTGAAAGGACACAAGGGGACTGTCCTGAAATTTCCGTAATTTAAGGAGATTTACATGAACTATAACGATTATTCTTTTGAACAATTATATAAAGATCTAAGCAATGGTTATCAAATATACTATACTTATATGGGGACAAGATATCTCATTAGTAAACTAAAACAAAATTGTTATTCTAGAGAAATAGTTAAATTTGATGGTAAAGGTCCACACCCAAAAACACAAATAATAACACTAAAAACTGTTATGGAATTATATCCATTTATGGAAAATATAGAATATAAAATAACGTTATAGAAAAAAATTGTAATTTGTAGGACAATTCTAGGGACTGTCCCTCTTTTGTCCCAAAGGGACACAAGGGGACTGTCCTGAATCGTCAATCTTTACAAACTCTAAGTTGATACTATTTTCGTGAATTTCAGGACAGTCCCAAAAAGTCTCAACAAGTTGCTACTTTTTAGGGACAGTCCCTGGAAATTCCCTCATGCAAAATTACAATTTTTTATTTTAATAATATAAAATAAAAATCTCTTTAAATGCTTGACTTTAATATGTTTAGCTAATATAATACAATCAAAATCAGATTAATGCGGAGGCTTAAAAAATATGGCAAAAGGTGAGTTAGCTTATTCGTTAAATAATGACTTAAAAAATAAGACAGATAATGAGCTAGTAGTGTGCGCAAAACAAGGAAATGAAGAAGCTTTAGAAATCCTACTAGATAAATATAAAGAACTTGTTAATATGAAGGTAGGAAAATACTTTATTATTGGAGCAGAAAAAGAAGATATTATACAAGAAGGAATGATAGGTTTATATAAAGCTGTTAAAAATTATGAAATGAACAAGCAAAATTCTTTTAAATCTTTTGCTAATTTATGTATAGAAAGACAACTTATAACAGCTATAAAAACATCAAACAGACAAAAACATATGCCGCTTAATTCATCAGTATCCTTAAATACTACAGTATATGAAAATGATGATGATGTATCACTTGTAGAGGTTTTTAATTCTAATACAGTAGAAGATCCATTGGATACAATAACTAAAAAGGAATACTACAAATTGGTAGAAAATAAAATGGATGAGCATTTGAGTATTTTTGAAAAACAAGTATTAAGTAGATTCGTAGCAGGAGAAAGTTATATAAAAATTGCAGAAAAATTAGATGCACCAGTTAAATCGATAGATAATGCAATACAAAGAATAAGGAAAAAAGTAACTAAAAATATAATAAACGAAGACTGAAAACGAGGGACATTCCTTGAACTATGAGGAATACATATGATCAAGGTTTGTCCCTCAACCATATATATGTGCTTTCGTAGCTCAGTTGGTAGAGCACTTCCTTGGTAAGGAAGAGGTCACGGGTTCAATTCCCGTCGTAAGCTCCACAAACAGATGTTTGCTAAAGGTTTCTAAAAGAGTCTAAACCTTTCTAAAAAGGGCTAAAATGCCGAAAAATAGGGAGGTTTGAGAGAAATCTAAAATCTAAAAGTTTCTAAAAAGTTCTAAAAGTTTCTAAAAAAAACACCAAAACTACATTAAAATTACATTAAAAAGCCAAAAATAACTACATTATAATTACATTAAAAATATTAAAATTAATTAATAATTAAAAACTAGTTTGTATATGAGTTAAATATTCTGGGGAAAAATAAAAAAAGATTTTAATTAAATATAGAAAAACAAAAGCACTAAGTATATAATTTGTTTTGACTAGAAACAAATACAAGAAAGGTGCTTTTGTTTATGAAAATGATAACAAATGA
>JAZSCD010000024.1:0-5817 GCA_045602745.1 Clostridia bacterium
CTTTTTCTCTTAATGTATCAGTATCACTAGTTAAAACTATCTTACCTTTATCTATAAATATTACTTCATCTAATATTCTTTCAATGTCTGATATTAGGTGAGTTGAAATAATTACACTTGCACCTTCATTAAAATTAGAAAGGATTGTATCAAGTATATAATCTCTTGTTGCAGGGTCTACTCCACCTAAAGGTTCATCTAAAATATATAAGTCTGCACGTCTTGACATAACAAGTACAAGTTGAACTTTCTCTTGCATACCCTTACTCATATTAGTTAATCTACTATTCAAATCTAAATCCAAATCTTTAATTAATTTCTTTGCTTTCTTAGAATCAAAATTATCATAGAACTCTTCAAAATAATTTATAACATCTATTACTTTCATAGATTTATCTAAATAAGTTCTTTCTGGTAAATAAGAAATTATTTTTTTACTTTCTACTCCTATAGATTTTCCATTTACAAGTATTTCAACACTAGTTGGAACAAGTAAATCATTTATTAATTCCTACAAGTGGAGAAGTTTTAGTAAATGGAGAAAAACCAGGTGTTGCATCTAAAAAAGTTATATCTTATTTACCAGAAAGAACAAATTTAGATAAAGATATGAAAGTAAAACAAGTTATTAAATATTTTGAAGAATTCTACGATAATTTTAATGTAGATACTGCAAGAAAATTACTAAAAGATTTAGATTTGGATGAAGAACAAAAATTATCTAAAATGTCAAAAGGAATGCAAGAAAAAGTACAATTAATTCTTGTAATGAGCAGAAAAGCAGAGTTATATATTTTAGATGAACCTTTAGGGGGAGTAGACCCTGCAACAAGAGATTATATTTTAGACACAATACTTTCTAATTTTAATGAAGGTGCAAGTGTAATAATTTCAACACACTTAATTGCAGATATAGAGAGAATTTTAGATGAAGTTATATTTATAGATAATGGTAAAATTATATTAACATCTCCAGCAGATGAATTAAGAAATAAAGAAAATGCATCAATTGATGAAATATTTAGGAGGTGTTTTAAATGTTAGGAAAATTACTAAAATATGATTTAAAATGGACATATAAAGGGATAATAGTATTTTATACACTTGCAATAATGTTTTCAATAATAGGAAGACTACTTTCAGAAATAGAAAATTCTTTAGTTTTTAATATAATAGGTAAAGTATGTATAGGTACAGCTATTGCTATGGTGGTAAATGTATTAATAAATAACCTTATAAGAGTATGGGTTAGATTTATTAGAAATTCATATAAAGATGAATCATATTTAACACATACATTACCAGTAAAGAAAAAGACTATTTTCTTATCAAAAGTGCTATCAGCAATTATAACAATGATAACAAGTGCAGTTATAATAGTAGTATGTGTAGCAATATGCTATTATTCGCAAAGCAATATTGAATGGGTAAAACAATCTCTAGAATTTGTAGCATCAACATATAATAGCACAGTTGTAGGATTCATTTTAATAGTAACAGTAGTATTTTTCTTAGAAATGATATTTGCTTTATTTGCAGGATATATAGGAATAATAATAGCACATAAATCTAATAATTTAAAAACAGGAAAATCAGTATTATATGGATTTATAGCATACATGATACCTCAAACAATTACTATTGGTATAATATTTGTATTAGGATTATTTAATAAAGACATTATGAATTTATTAAATACAACCAGTATAATAAATGTAGAAGCTATAAAAAGCATTATGTATGCAGGAATAGTAATATATCTATGTTATATAGCAATTTACTATTTAATAGGAAAAAGGCAATTTGAAAAAGGAGTAAATGTAGATTAAAAATAATAAAGCTACTGTTTAGACCAAAATTTAAGTGTAGGGGCAGGGCTTGCTCTGCCCAAATATAGTAGGGGCGACTAGTAGTCGCCCGCTTTTTGTATAGAATTTTTTAAATAGAATTATTAAAAGTATAATCTTTTTTGTTGAATAAAAGCAATGTATATGTTAATATAAAGAAGAAAATATATTAAGGAGGAAATATTATGATAGCAATAGGAAGCGATCATGGAGGATATGAACTTAAAGAAGAACTTAAAAAAGTTCTAGAAGAAAAAGGACTTGAGTATAAAGATTGTGGAGCATACTCTACTGATAGAGTAGATTATCCAATAGTTGCAAAAGAAGTTTCAAAATCAGTAGCAGATAAAGTTTGCGAAAGAGGAATATTAATTTGTAGATCAGGATATGGAATGGCAATGGTAGCAAATAAATTTAAAGGAGTTAGAAGTGCACCATGTTTTTGTACTAGGGCTGCACAGTTTTCAAGACTTCATAATGATTCAAATGTACTATCACTTGGAGCAGATTACGTAACAGTAGAAGAAGCAAAAGAAATTTTAAGCACATGGCTTGAAACAGAATTTGAAGGTGGAAGACATCAAGAAAGATTAGATTTAGTAGCTGATATAGAATCAGAAAATATGAAATAGGACGATTTTAGGACGATTCTAGGGACTGTCCCAATACAATGTATGAGGGACAAACCTTAGCAAGGGGTATTCCTTATAGAGTGAGGAATGTCCCTCGTTTTGAATTACAAAAGGGGACTGTCCTGAATCGTAAAATTGAAATAAATGCAAACGTTGTAGGGGCGGAATCTATTTCCGCCCGGGCAGATATAGAATCTGCCCCTACAAATAATAAAATGTGAGGTAAAAATGAGAATTGTTTTAGCATCAAATTCACCAAGAAGAAAAGAATTATTACATCAAATTTTCGATGATTTTGATGTTATAAAAAGTAATTTTGATGAAGATGAAATAAAAGAAAAAGAGCCTGAAAAATTAGTACAAATATTATCTTTAAAAAAGGCGGAAGAAGTATTTAATAGAATACAAAATGAAGAATCAGAACTTCTTGTAATAGGTGGAGACACACTTGTATATTTTGATAATGAGATACTAGGAAAACCAAAAGATGAAAAAGATGCATTTAATACTTTAAAAAAATTACAAGGAAATAAAAACGAAGTGTATTCTGCATTTACAATTATTTTCAAAAAAGATAATAAAACAATAAAAGAAACTTATTTAACAAAAAGTACTGTTACAATGAAATCAATGTCAGATGAAGAAATAGAAAGATATATAAAAACAGGAGAACCAATGGACAAAGCAGGAAGTTATGCAGTACAAGGAATAGGAAGTAAATTTATAGAAAAAATAGAAGGCTCATACAGTTCAGTAGTAGGATTAGATACAGAAAAATTAAAAGAAATAATTAAAGGACGATTCTAGGGACTCCCCTTCTTTTGTTCCGAATGGAAGCAAAAGGGGACTGCCCTGAATCGTAGAATAAATTAATTGCAAACAGTGTAGGGGTCGCACTCCTGGGCGACCCGAAATGAAGAATGAAAAATGAAAAGTGAATAATACAAATTCGCTTCACGAATTTGAAAGGAGAAATAATTATGATAAAAGAATTTAAAGAATTTATAGCAAGAGGAAATGTAATTGATATGGCAGTCGGTGTTATTATAGGTGGTGCATTTGGGAAAATAGTAACTTCAATAGTAAATGATGTATTAATGCCATTAATAGGTGTTGTAAGTGGAGGAATTGATTTTACAGGATTAAAATTCAAAATAGGAGAAGCAGAAGTTTTATATGGAAATTTTCTACAAAATGTAATTGACTTTTTAATAATAGCTTTCTGTATATTCATTTTAGTAAAAATGGTTAATAAAATAACAAGAAAAAAAGAAAAACCTGCAGCAGAAGAAACACCAGCACCAAAAGCAGAAGATGTAGTTTTATTAGAAGAAATAAGAGATTTATTAAAACAAAAAGAAGAAGTGTAACGATTCTAGGAACGATTCTAGGGACTGTCCCTCTTTTGTTTCGAATGGAAACAAAAGGGGACTGTCCTGAATCGTTTTTTTAATGAATACATATTTACAAAATATGGAAAATATGATAATATAGTATAAATAGGTTATTTGAGGTGGACAATAGTGCCATCCACACACCCTAGAGGGTTTAAGAGATGCAGGATATGGCACACCTGCCAAATAACTGGTAAATACAGTACTATTGAAAATGTAGTACTGTATTATATTTTAAATCAAGAAATAACTACGTTATGTTGACTACAAACGACTTCATATGATATAATACCTGTAATTAAATTGGGCTAGCAATTTATTAAATTTATATTAAGAAGGTGTTAGAATAATGTCAACATTTTCACAAATTAAATCCCATGATGGTAAGTTTGACTTAAAACTTGAATATTCAGACGGAGACAAACCTTCGAAGCTGTTAATTGAGGTAGTTGCACCTAAATCTGAATCAGTTACTGTTTCAGATTTAGCCAGGGCTATATATGATGCTTATACTGAATATCGTCCGGGTGAAGAGCCGTTTCTTCACTGGACACTCAAGAATTTTCCATGTGAGATAAAAGATGGTTTTGAATGCCGTGAAATTGAAATTTCATGGGATAACAGATTCGAAAGAATACTTCGTAACATAGCTTCGCAAATATCTATTTAAGCATTTCCCTTCTATCTAGCCATAGAGGGGAATTATATTATAAAAAAGTTTAAATATATGTTGTAAATATCAAAAAAATATGATATTATATTAAACAGATTTGAAAAATAAAGCCGTTTGAAAAAGCAAAGTAAGATAAATAAAAATGTATTTAAGAGAGAATAGGTCAAAGGCTGAAAGCCTATTTAATACTAGTTTATCCGAAATTTCACTTTTTAGGTCTTGTGTTGAAATAACAGTAGGCATAAGCGCTTGCTAGCGTTAACAGCAATAATGAGGTTAATTATTAAAAATGATTAATAAATTTAGGTGGTAACACGGTAATTTAAGTCGTCCTATTATATAGGACAACTTTTTTGCATAAAGGAGTAGAGAACTAAGAAAACTGACATCACCAGAAAATAACGTGGGGACATACCTCAATCTATGAGGAATGAATATAACTGAGGTGTGTCCCCATACATTAGAAAAAGGAGGAAAACAATGAAAGAACAAATTGCTAAAATTAAAGAAAACGCAATTCAAGAGATTGAAAATGCTAAAACTCTTCAAGAACTAAATGATGTAAGAGTTAAGTATTCAGGAAAAAAAGGAGAACTAACGGGGCTTTTAAAAGGAATGAAAGATTTATCTGCTGAAGAAAGACCAGTTATAGGAGCTCTAGTAAATGAAGTAAGAGATGCTTTAGAAAATAAAATTAAAGAATGTGAAGAAGTTTTAAAAGAGCAAGATCTAAATGAAAAATTAGAAAAAGAAAAAATTGATATTACTCTTCCAAGTGTAAAAATTAAAAGAGGAAGTAAACACCCAATAAACAGAGTAATAGAGGAAATTGAAGATATATTTGTTTCAATGGGATATGATGTAGTAGATGGACCAGAGTTAGAGACTGATGAATATTGTTTTGAAAGATTAAATCTTCCAAAAGGTCACCCAGCAAGAGATATGCAAGATAGTTTCTATGTTGACCCAGAACATTTATTAAGAACTCAAACATCAGCTGTTCAAGCAAGAGTAATGATGGCAAATGAAGAAAAAAGTCCAATAAGAGTAATTTGCCCAGGTAAAACATATAGAAGAGATGATGATGCAACACATTCACATCAATTCGGTCAAGTAGAAGGTTTAGTAATAGATAAAAATATTAGTCTTGCAGATTTAAAAGGAACACTTGAAGTATTTGTTAGAAAAATGCTTGGAGAAAATTCTAAATTAAGATTTAGACCAAGTTATTTCCCATTTACAGAACCAAGTTATGAAGTAGATGTTAGCTG
>JAZSCD010000025.1:0-13089 GCA_045602745.1 Clostridia bacterium
TATTATTAAACCAAATAAAAGAAGAAATTAACTATACTAATTTAAAAGGGATAGATAGTATATACATACCATTTAAATTATTTTTAAGTAATAAAGAAAAAGTAAATGAAATTTGTACACAATTCAATACGTATATGATGTTTCCTGCAATTACAAAAAGTAATTACGAAATACTAATACAAAATAATTTAGAAAGTGTTTTAAAAAGTAATATAAAAGGGGTAGTTGTATCAAATCTTTCACATTTAGAAGTTTTAAATAAATATAAAGATAAAGTAAAAGATTTAGAAATAATTGCAAATTATACTTTAAATATAACAAATAATAATACAGTAAAGGAACTAGAAAATTTTAGAGTAGCTAAATATATTGTACCTCCAGAATTAGATAAAGAAGCAGCTGAAAATTTAGGAGGAAACATACAAAAAGAAGTAATAGTTTATGGAAGAACTCTTTTAATGACATCAGAATATTGTACAATAGGAACATTTAAAAATTGCGGAGCGATTTGCGAAAAAGGAGTATATAAATTAAAAGATAGAATGGGATTTGAATTTCCGATATATACAGATAGAATTAATTGTAATAATCTAATATATAATTCTAAAATAACATCAATTTCTTGGAAAGAATTAAATGCTAATTCTATAAGAATTGATATTTTAGAAGAAAGTGAAAAAGAAATTCAAAATATTATAGATGTTCATAGAAAAGGAGACAGATTAGAAGGAGAAAATTACACAAATGGGAATTTAAATAGAGAGATTTAATTTTCAAAAAAACGTAAGAATAGACATAACTACTAATTTGTGGTATAATATACATAATTACTAAATAGTAAGAAGGTGAATATTATGCAAAATAGTAAAGTAGTTATAGATAAAATGGTGGATATACTAGCTCGGTGAATATAGAAAAGTATTAAGTAAATATGAAATAAAAGGAAAAGTCGACATTACTAATTTATCTAATGAAATAATGAAAGCTATAGCAGTAGGTAAAAATTCCACAGAAATAGAAGAAATAATAAAAGCATTTTTTGATGAACGTATACAAGCCTTTGATAAAAATGCAGGAGACATTGCTGTAAAAGAAGGAAAAACTGAAAAGCATAAAAGAGTGATGGAAGACCTTATAGGATTACACGGAAAATTTGACAGAAGTTGCGCAGAAGCCATTTTTAATCATGCTACAGTTAGAGAATTTTTACAATATCGAGATAGTGTAGAAAAAGGGACCATGATATCACCAGAATTAGTAAGTAAGGATAATATATCTCAATATAAACAATTGATAGAAAAAGTTAAAAAAAATTCAGTAGAGTCTAGGCCAGATATTATGTTGGGTAATAAAATTTTAGCTCAAACAAATAAAGGTAGAAGCACAAGAAGAATATTATTAGATAGTATACGAGAACAAGACCAAGGTATTATGGAAGATTATGATAAAATGGTAGCATATTATTTATTGATAGGTGGAGACAAACCAGTAGAAACATTTTCAAGAGTTGAAATGTCTATGAAAGGTTATGGGTTAAGGCCAGACCTTGGAAGTGCTATAATGAAATGGGGAGACAAACTTACATCAAAATTAGAAGAACTTGCTTCTCAAGGTAGAAAATCTCCACAAGAATGGGAAGTATTTAGCAATCAAGTTTTACATAGCTTTACAATAGCTGAAAATATAGGGAATAGAAATGTTAATCAGCAAGAGCATATGATATGGGAAGAAAGACTTATAAAATTAGGAATATTAGAAAGAAGGCGACAAAATCCAAATGAACAAAAAGGAGAAGGCCTAAGAGAGAGTTTGAGAGTGGATAGTAAAGATAAGCCTTTAGATACAAGTAAACAAGGTATTGCATTACGTAGTGAAATGCTTGCAAGAGCACAACGAGCATATGAAAATACTGGAGCTATACCTTTAGGATATACACTAGGTCAAGATGGTAAAGTTGTTAGTATAGCATCAAAAGTTGGTATTGATATAAATGATACTAATAAATTAGCTGCATCAAAAGGCAATTTGTCAACTACAAAAAAAGGACAAGAACAAATTATGAAATAAATATTAAAAGAGAAGATTATTACAATTTTCTCTTTTTTTCATATCATATAATAGGTGATATATTTGTTAAGACAAGAATATAACAGAGAAAAAGCAAAAGAATATGCTAAAAAGTGGGCATATAGCAGAAATCCTAATTATTATAATTTTGATAGCATAGGAGGAGATTGTACAAGTTTTGTATCCCAATGTATATATGCAGGAAGCGGTATTATGAATTACACAAAAAATACTGGATGGTACTATAATTCAGTAAATGATAGAGCACCTGCTTGGTCAGGAGTTGAGTTTTTGCATAAATTTTTAGTAAATAATAAAGGGGTAGGAGCAAGAGGAGAAGAAACACGATTAGATAGACTTCAAGTTGGTGACATAGTAAATTTAAGTTTTGATGGAATTAAATTTTCCCATACACTTATAATTGTAAATATTGGAGGACTTTTAACACTAGATAATATATATGTAGCTTCACATACGTATGATTCATATAATAGAAAAATTTCTTCGTATAATTTTAAAGATATAAGGTATATTCATATAAATGGGGTATGGAAATAAATGTCAATACTGATTGCTAAAAAAGCAAGAATAAAAAATAAAAAACTAGA
Source organism: Clostridia bacterium (assembly GCA_045602745.1). Classification (GTDB taxonomy): domain Bacteria; phylum Bacillota; class Clostridia; order TANB77; family CAG-508; genus CAG-452. Next base: position 2,676 of record JAZSCD010000025.1, read on the forward strand.
CAAAATAAAATTGGTGATAAAATGGCAATATCATGGATTAAATCTACAAAAGATAATAAAAGTTTTAAAGTGTTTAAAAAATTAGGAATGGATGTTTATGAAATTGATGATTTAGAAAAAATTGACGAAAAGATAACAGAACTTGTAGAGCAAAAATATAATACGATTGTTCTTTCTAATGAAGTTGCCAGCTTTTCAGAGGATATTATAAGGAAATATGGTAAAGCAGAAAATATAAATATAATAATTGCAACAAGTCATAATAAAACTGATTACACATAAAATTAAATAGATGAATTGGAATTTGTGTGACAATTCTAGGGACTGTCCCTAAAAAGTAGCAGCTTGTCTGAGACTTTTTGGGACTGTCCTGAATCGTTGTAATAAATTCGCTTCCAGAGATTTATTTATATTTTATCTCGCGCGCCCCAACTTCGCAGATTATGTAATAAAATTTTAGCTAACGCTAAATTTTATAAACATAATCTAAGCTTGTCGGTCCCCACCCGTAACCCGCTCGTAAAATATAAATGGAAATCTCTTCGCGCTACTCTGATCAAATGTATTTTAACAAAACACACATCCATTTCATCTAATATATTAAATATCGAGGAATTTATGACTTTTAAGGAAGAATTATACAATAATTTTGTACAAGATTTTAGTGTTGTATTAAGAGAAAAAATAACAGATTTAGAAATTTCAAAATTAATATTTTTGTGTATTGGAACAGATAGAGTAACAGGGGATAGCTTTGGACCATTGGTAGGTTATAAGCTAAAATATTTATTTAGGGAAGAAGAAAATATAAAGGTAATAGGTAATTTAGATAATATAGTATGTGCTCATAATATATTAAATATAATTAATGATATAAATAATACATATAAAGAATACTTTTTAATTGCAATAGATGCAGCTTTGTCTAATAAAAATAAAATTGGAAGAATTGTAGTTTCAGATTCTGGAATGAATGTAGGAAGCGGATTAAATAAAAGAAATATATATGTTGGAGATATGAGTATAAAAGGGATTGTTTGCAAAGATTTAAGAAATCCAAAATACAATTTTAAATTATTACAAAATACAGGGCTTCGGTTTAATAATGAATATGGCAGATTGTGTAGCTCAAGGGATTTGTGATGTAATAAATGTATAAACATTTAAAAACTGGAAAAAATTTATATAAAGGATTTTTTTCTAGGAGGATATAAATGAGTACAGAGAATATGAAAAATATGGTGGTACTTAAAAATTTACCATCTAATATAGTAGATGAAGCAATTGTAATATTGAAACCAAATGTGAAGTTAAAGAGTTTAGACCTGGCTGAAAATAAAAAAGAAAGTAAAAACGTAAAAAATGAAAAAGATCAAAATTCTAAAAAATATATAATAAATGAAGCGGAATTGGTAGTTAGTAATTATTTGTCTAAAATAGAAAATAATAATAAAAGTATTTGTAAAACAAATAAAAAAATAGAAAATAAATATAAGAGGACAAGGGCAATATCAATATTTTTAGGAATTATGCTTTTAATAACCTTTTTAATTAAGTAGGGGCAGGCCAAAGTGCCTGCCCAAAATAAATTTGTACAAACATTGTAGGGGGCGCTGCCTACAGCGCACAGAAAAGAATAAATATATAATAAATAGAAATAATGTAGTGGTCGGCCTTGGTCGATCCTAAAAACTATAAATTACATAAAAATACTTGTTAATACTACAAATTATCTATATAATTAAATAAAATATATTTTATGGGTGATAAAATGGGATTAGAATTAAAAAATGTAACTAAAACATATGGTGAAAAAACTGTAGTAGATAATATTTCATTTAATATGCAAAAACCTGGTGTGTTTGGATTGCTTGGCACAAATGGTGCAGGTAAAACAACAACAATAAGAATGATTTTAGGAATTATAAAAAAGGATTCAGGAAAAATTACTTGGAACGAAAAACAAGTTGAAAGAAAATATGTGAATTTTGGGTATTTGCCAGAAGAAAGAGGAATATATCCAAAAACGAAAATATATGATCAATTAATGTATTTTGCAGAATTAAAGGGAATGAATAAACAAGATGCAGATAAATCAATTAAATATTGGCTTAAAAGATTAGAATTAGAAGAGTATACATATATGTTAGCTGAGAAGTTATCAAAAGGAAATCAACAAAAAGTTCAGTTTATAACAGCAGTTATGCATGATCCAGAACTAATAGTACTAGATGAACCATTTAGTGGACTTGACCCAGTAAATACCGAAATTTTAAAAGCTGTAATGATTGAATTAATTAATAAAGGTAAATACATAATAATGTCTAGCCATCAAATGTCAACAATAGAAGAGTTTTGTACAGAATTAATAATATTAAATAAGGGTAAAACAGTTTTGCAAGGTAACTTAAATGAGATAAAAAATAGTTATAAAGCAAATAAAATAGAAGTAGAAACACTTCAAAATATACAAGAAATAATAAAACAAGCTGATTTAGAAATAATTCTTGCAAAAGAAAATAGTTACGAAATAAAAGTAAATAGTGAAGAACAAGGATATAAATTATATAATATGCTTGCACAAAATAATATAAATGTAAATAAATTTGAAATAAAAAAACCAAGTTTACATGACATATTTATAGAGAAAGTAGGTGCAAGTAAATGAAAGATTTAATAACAGTAATGTCATTTACAATAAAAGATATGATAAAAAGAAAATCATTTATTATATCAATGATAATAATATTAGTATTAATAGTAGTAGGATTTAACATACCAAATATATTAAATAAAGTAAAAGGTGATTCAGAGTTAGGAACTACTAAAATATTGTTAGTAGATAAAGAAAACATATTTGAAGGAACACTAGATAGTTTAAATCAAGAGCATTCATTATATAAATTTGATGTATTATCAGAAAATTTAGATAATGAACAAATAAAAGAAAAAGTAAAAAGTGGAGAATATAATTGTTCTTTAATATTTACAAGAAGTGAAGTTGGAGTAACAATAGAATATATAGTAGAAAGTGTAGTATCTTTTGGAGAAATACCAAAAGAAGTATTAGAAAGCTTTAATATGCTTTATACAAATGTACAAATTTCTAAATTAGATTTAAGTATAGAAGAACTTCAAAATTTAAGTACTAATTTTGAAGTAAAAGTAACAGAAACAGATGAAAATGCTGCAAGTGGAAATTCACTTGTAACAATGTTATTATCTCTTGCTTTATTTATGGGAATACATTTCTTTGCATACCAAGTTTCTAGTTCAATTACAACAGAAAAAACATCAAGAATAATGGAAACATTAATAACATCAACAAAACCAAGAACAATAGTGCTTGGGAAAACAATAGGAGCTGGAGTTGTTGGATTATTGCAAATATTAATAATAGCGTTGACAGCTATAATATCTGCAATACTGTTCTTACCAGAAGGAGCATTAGATGGAATTTTAGATAAATCTAATATAACTCCAATGTTTGCGATACTTACTATAGCATATTTTATATTAGGATATTTCTTATTTGCTTTTCTATATGCTTTAACAGGTTCAACTGTAAGCAAGCCAGAAGATATAAATTCTGCAAATAGTCCAATAGGATTTATAGAAATTGCTGGATTTTATTTAGCATATTTTGCGATGATTAATCCAAGTAATAAAATAAATGTACTAGCATCAATACTCCCAATATCATCTCCATTTAGTATGCCATTTAGAATGATGTTAGGAACAGCCACAACATCACAAATTATAACATCACTGATAGTTTTAATAGTTAGTATTATATTAATTGCTAAAATTTCAATAAAAATTTACTCATCAGCAATACTAAACTATGGAACAAGATTGAAATTAAAAGATATGTTGAAGATTTATAAGAATAGGGAATAGATTGTAGTAAATTGTAATTTGTGTGATGAATTCAATTTAGAAATCTGTAGGGGCGGAATATATTTCCGCCTGATATATGAAACAATTATACGGGCAGATATGGAATCTGCCCCTACATCGTTTGCAATCAATTATTTTCTACAAATTACATTTTACATCATCAAATTATAAACCCCAGTAGTAATCATACAAGCAATAATTCCACATATAGTAGGAATAACAAATGCTAAAAGAGTCCATTTCCAGCTTTTAGTTTCTTTTTTTATACTAATTAAAGTAGTACTGCAAGGAAAATGCATTAAACTAAATAGCATTACATTTATGGCAGTTAGAATAGTCCATCCATTATTTATTAATATATCTGAAATAGTTTTAAAATCTTCGATTTGAACTAAATTTCCACCAGTCATATAACTCATTAAAATAATAGGTAAAACAATTTCGTTTGCAGGAAGTGCAAGTATAAATGCAGTTAAAATATATCCGTCTAGCCCTAAAAGGTTTGCAAAAGGATTTAAGAAATTGGCTATGTAAGTTAGAATAGATATTCCAGATATATTTATATTTGCAAAAAGCCATATAATAATTCCAGCAGGTGCAGCAATTGCAATAGCTCTTCCGAAGTACAAATAAAGTTCTATCAAATATAGAACGAACTAGAACTTTACCTATTTGGGGTCTTCTATATGGCGGAAGCTCTAACATAAAAGAAGATGGCATTCCTTTTAGGATAGTTTTAGATAAAATTTTAGAAATAATTAAAGTCATAATAATTCCAATTATAATTACTAAAATTACAGTCAAAGAAGAAAGAACTGAAGCCCATATTCCAAAAACACTTCCAGCAATAAATATAGAAGATATAGTAATTAAAAATGGAAAACGGCCGTTACAAGGTACAAAATTATTAGTAAGTGTTGCAATTAATCTTTCTCTTGGAGAATCTATAATTCTTGTGCCTACAACACCAGCAGCATTACAACCAAATCCGCATACACATGGTTAAGGCTTGCTTTCCAGATGTACAAGCTCTTCTAAAAAGATTATCTAAATTAAATGCAATTCTAGGAAGATACCCCAGATCTTCTAAAATTGTAAACAAAGGAAAAAATATAGCCATAGGTGGAAGCATAACTGCAACAACCCATCCTAAAGTTCTATACATTCCATAAATTAAAATACCAATAAGCCAATTAGGGCTATTAAAACTTTCAAAAATATAAACAAGTTTTGTTTCTACAAAATTAAAGAAATTAGATAGCATTTGAGAAGGATAATTTGCTCCAGTAATTGTAATCCAAAATATTAATCCAAAAAACAAAAGCATAATAGGAATACCAGTAAGTTTAGAAGTAAGTATTTTATCTATTTTTCTATTTTTACTATTGTAGTCTAGCTTTTTATAAGTAGTTACATTTAATGTTATATTTTCACTATGATACATTATTGTAGAAACAATTTTATCTTTAAATAAAGAAGAATTTATATTATTATTTAATAAGATTTTTTTTGCTTCAAATAAGCTATCTGAGATGCTTTTATGTTGTAATAGTTTTATTCCTAGATAGTTTTCAATTGAAGATATAATTTTTTTGTTTCCTTCTAAAAGTTTTAAACAAATCCATCTAGAATTATTAAAACTGTCATTTGATAATAAATTATTTACATTTGGTTCTAATAAGTTTATAGCATTTTCTATAATAGAGTCATACTCAATTTTAAAAAAAGTTTCTTTTTTATTTAAACAACAAACCTCATAAACAGATTGCATTAAATTTTTTAGCGTTTTTTTCTTTCTAGCAATAGTTCCAACAACAGGAACACCAAGTTCAAAAGAAAGTTTATCTAAATCAATTTCAATTCCTTTTTTTAAAGCTTCATCAAGTAAATTTACACATACAACAACTTTGTTAGTTATTTCTAATATTTGATAAACTAAATTTAAATTTCTTTCTAAGCAAGTTGCATCTACTACAATAACAGTGCAATCTGGATTACCAAAACATATATAATCCCTAGCTAGTTCTTCTTCTTCTGAATTAGACATAATAGAATATGTACCAGGGATATCAACTAAAAGAAAATTTTTATTGTTATAGCTAGTTATACCCATAGCATTGCTAACAGTTTTGCCAGGCCAGTTACCAGTATGTTGATGAAGACCTGTAAGAGAATTAAAAACAGTGCTTTTGCCAACATTTGGGTTCCCTGCAATAGCAATAGTATAATCACATTTATCTTTTAAAATTTTTATATCATCATTTAATAATTTACTACCAGTAGAGCTAGAAGTAAGCCCCATAAAATCACCTCGTTATAATATATGAAGAAGATTCGGAAATGGTTATAAATTAATTGCAAACGTTGTAGGGGTCGATGCCCACAACGACCCAAAATGCATTGAAAAAATTGCCCGAAAATGTAGGGGCAGGGTTCCATCCCTGCCCGCAAAATAAACAGGAACAATATTTTATCGGGTCGGCATGGAAACCGACCCCTACAACGTTTGCAATTAATTTATACCTCCAATTTATAATTTCAAATCCAAACTGTTATAAATTTAGAATCTTCTTTTCTAAGAGCTATAGTTGTTCCTCTTACTTCGTAAGCAATGGGGTTTCCCATAGGGCTTTTTAAAATTGCTTTAATAGTAGTTCCATGAATTAAACCTAAATCTAATAATCTTCTTCTTAAATCTCCATTACAATTAAGAGTGCAAATTTTAGCAAATTTATTTAGTTCTAATTTATCTAAAGATATAGTAGCCATTTAATTAACCTCCGATATAAATTGTAATTTGTGTGAGGGAAATTCTAGGGACTGTCCCTAAAAATTACCAATTTATTGAGAATTTTTGGGACAGTCCTGAAATTCACAAAAACAGTATCAACATAGAGTTTGTAAAGATTGACGATTCAGGACAGTCCCTAGAATCGTCCTACAAATTACAATTTTTATTTTTAATTCTTATAATTAATATATGAAAAAACAATATTAATTGACACATGCTGTCAAAAAATATATAATGTAAAAGAATTTTATTAAGGAAAGAGGTAATAAATTATGGATAAAAAACGTGGATTTGAAATAGTAAAAGGATTTGAAAATGCAAATATAAAACTGCCAGTAAGATCAACAAAAAATTCAGCTGGATATGATATAGAAGCAGCAGAAGATTGCGTAATACCAGCATTTAAAGCAGGACAAAAACCAACACTTATAAAAACAGGATTAAAAGCATATATGCAATCAGATGAAGTATTAATACTTGCAAATAGAAGTTCTAATCCTGGAAAAAAAGGTTTAATTTTAGCAAATAGTATAGGAATTGTAGATAGCGATTATTACGAAAATCCAGATAATGATGGACATATAATGTTTGCATTCTATAATGTAAAAGAAGAAGATATAGAAATAAAAAAAGGAGAAAGAATAGGACAAGGAATGTTCCAAAAATATTTAGTAACAGATACAGACTGTGCAGATGGAGAAAGAATAGGTGGATTTGGGTCAACGAATTAAATATATAAAAATTATGTAAAATATACCAAAATTCCTTTGACTTAATATGAAAAATATGGTATAATAAAAAAGGTCGGTGAAGTAAAAAAGAATAGATAAGGAGTGACATGTATATGTTTAATATTGGTGATAAAGTTGTGTATCCTATGCACGGAGCTGGAACAATTGAGGGAATAGAAGAGAAGGATATCCTAGGGGAGAAACAATCTTATTACATAATAAAAATGCCAGGAGAAGTAAAAGTTATGGTACCTACAGCAAAAGCAGAAGGAATTGGTGTTAGGGATATTATAGATAAAGAAACAGCAGGAAAAGTTTTTAAAGTTTTAGAAACTGATTCTACAGTAATGGATATGAATTGGAATAAAAGATATAGAGACAACATGGAAAAAATGAAAAGTGGAGATGTATATGAAGTTGCAGATGTTGTTAGAAACTTAAGCTTTAAGCAAAAAGAAAAAGGACTTTCAACAGGCGAAAAGAAAATGCTATTAAATGCAAAACAAATTTTAGTTAGTGAGCTTACACTTGCAGAAAATTCTAACAAAGAGGAAATAGAAGAATTAGTTAATAATACTATAAATACTTCTTTTGCAGAATATAGTAAAAATATTGCAAATACTATGCCAGACAATATAGTTAAAAAGTTTATTCCATTTAGCGAAGCTTAAAATTAAAATAATATTAAGAAGAAATCCTAATTTTAATAGGATTTCTTTTAATATTATTAACCAAATTTTATAAAAGGAAGGATTTCAAAATTAGTTGTCGAATAATATAATTATGTAAAAGAAAGGCGAAGAAAATGGTGCGTTATAGTGAAGAGTTAATTGATGATATAAAGAATAGTAACGATATAGTAGATATAATTTCACAATATGTAATACTAAAAAGAAGTGGTAGAAACTTTTTTGGATTGTGTCCTTTCCATAAAGAAAAAACATCTTCTTTTTCTGTTTCTCCAGACAAGCAAATATTTCATTGTTTTGGATGTGGAGTAGGAGGAAATGTAATTCACTTTATAAGTAAAATTGAAAATGTGGATTTTAAAGAGAGTTTAGAAATTTTGGCAGAGAGAGCAGGAATAAAATTACCTACATTAGAAGGTGGTATGGACAATAAAAGACAAGAGCTTAAAGAGAAAGTTTACGATATAAATAAGTTGGCAGCACAATATTATCATGAAGCATTATATAAACCTACTTCCAAAATAGCACAAGAATATGTTAAAAAAAGAAAACTAGATAACAAAACTTTAAAAGCATTTACAATAGGTTATGCAGAAAATAATAGTAATTTATATAAATATCTAAAAGCAAAAGGATTTTCAGATGAAGAAATATTAGCATCAGATTTGGTAAATAAAATGGGAAATAATTTTGTAGACAGATTTAGAAATAGATTAATATTTCCAATTCAGGATGTAAGAAATCGTTATATTGCATTTGGAGGAAGAGTACTTGATAATTCACTTCCTAAATATATAAATTCACCAGAAAATATTGTATATAGCAAGGCTAGAAATTTGTATGGATTAAATATTGCAAAAAATGCTAAACTAGAAAAATTATTAATAGTTGAAGGCTACATGGATGTTGTATCTCTTCATCAAAGGGGTATAGAAAATGTAGTTGCATCTTGTGGAACTGCCTTAACAGAAGCACAAGGAAGACTACTTAGAAAGTATGCAGAAAAGATAATAATTTCTTACGATTCAGATGGAGCAGGACAAGCAGCAGCAATAAGAGGTTTAGAAATATTAAATAATTTAGGATGTGATATTAGAATATTACAAATGGAAGGCGCAAAAGATCCAGATGAGTATGTTATAAAATATGGAAATGGAAGATTTAATAATCTTATAGACAAAGCAATATCTTTAATAGAATTTAAAGTAAAAGTATTAAAAAAAGATTTAGATTTAGAAAATGTAAATGACAAGATAAAGTTTTTAAATGAAATTGCAAAATTACTTAGTACAGTAGACAATAGAATGGAACAAGAGGTATATATTGACAAAATTTCAATGGAATATGGAATTTCAAAAGAAGCAATATATGCAGAAATAAATAAATTAAACTATTCTAGAAATCAAGGTAAAAAAACATTAGAGAATAATTATATAAGAAAAACACAAATAAAAAAAGAAGAATTACCAGAAGGATTACTTAAAAGAGAAAATATAATTATAGGATTGTTGTTAAGCGGAAAAGAAGAAATATATAGTCAAATTAAGAATATATTATCTCCAAATGATTTTAGAAGCGAGCAAAACAAAAAAATTATAAAAACTTTGTATGAAGAATTTGAAAAAGGAAATAGTAATATAAATAACATATTAGAAAAATTTAATGATGATGAAGATATTATAAGTAAATTAACGGAAATAATGGCAGATGATTATGAAATAAAAAATGACAAAAAAGCTATAGAGGATTTAGTAAATAATTATCAAAAAGAAAGGTTACTAAATAGAAAAAAAGAGATAATTGATAATTTGAATAATCCTAATATAGATTTACAAGAATCTAGAGAGTTAGAAAAGGAATTACATGATATAATAATAAAATTGGCTCAGATAAAATAGTGAAGAGTGAAAATGTTGGGGAGAGACTTGTGCTTACCCACTAAAAGTACAAAATTTGCTTTAAGCAAATTTTGGAGGAGGAAAAGTAAAAATGGGAAGAGTAAAAAAAGATAACGAAGAAATAATTGAAGAATTAAAAAACAGTAATAAAAGTGTAAAAGAAATAAAAAAGAAGAAAGATGATACTGATGTAAAAGAGACAACTGAAGATGCAAATAAAAAAGTTCAAGATATTTTAAAAAAAGCAAAAGAAAAAGGACAAATAACATATGGAGAATTAGCTAGTCAGTTAGAGGATATAAATCCAGAACAGATAGATAAAGTATTTGATGCTTTTGAAGAGTTTGGTGTAGATGTATTAAAAGATGATTTAGAAGAGCCAGATATAGAAGATTTAGAAGAAGT
>JAZSCD010000026.1:0-2712 GCA_045602745.1 Clostridia bacterium
GCCTGATTTAGTGCTCCCGCACCAATTGCTTGCATTTCTGCCTTATTGTTTTCCTTTACTAATCCTGCAATTGCTCCTGCTACTGAATTTGGGTTTGATTTTGATGAAATTTTTAAAACTTCCATTTTTTGCCTCCTAAAATTATTTTTTGTAACTCTATCTTTTGTTTCATTTGTTACTATATATTTATAATACATTTTATATTTAATGTCTATATTTTTCTGGAAAAATAAGGAAGTTTTCGTCGCGCAAATTATATAAATTTCGCCAAATATTATAATTTTATTCTACTTATTTTTTCTGCTCGACAATTTTCGTCATTTAATTTTAAAATACATCCATTTAAAATAGCATTTCTATCTTCACTTACTTTATATTTTTCCGGAAGTGTAGTTACAAACCTTTTTATAGATGCATCTACTTCCATTCCTATTACAGATTTTTTAGGTCCTGTCATTCCTATATCTGTAATATATGCAGTTCCGTTTTCTAATACTTCTTCGTCTGCTGTTGCAACATGTGTATGTGTTCCATATACGCATGTTACTCTTCCATCTAAATAATATCCCATAGCAATTTTCTCTGCTGTTGCTTCTGCATGAAAATCTACTATTATAAAATCTACTTCATTTTTTATTTTACTTATTATCTCATCTACTACAATAAATGGATTTTCTGATAATACATTCATGCTTGCTCTTCCAATTAAATTAATAACTGCAATTTTTTTATCTCTACAATTATATATTTCATATCCTTTTCCAACTACATCTTTTGGATAATTTGCTGGTCTTATTAAATTTTTATTGTCTATTATATTAAAAATATCTTTTTTGCCCCATGTATGATTTCCCATAGTTATAACATTACCACCTGCTACCATAAGCTCCTTAAATATTTTTGATGTTATTCCCATACCGTCACTACTATTTTCTCCATTTGCTATTACAAAATCTATTTTTTCTTCTTTTATTATTCTTGGTAACACTTCTTTTACTTTATTTACTCCTGTGGTTCCTACAATGTCTCCAATAATTAAAATATTCATAGTTTAAAATCTCCTTTCTCTTTTGTCTATATTATAATACTATAAAATTTATAATTTAGCAAATTGTAATTTTGTCATTTTTTGTTTTTTACTTATATGATAAAACATTATATTATCATATTTAAGGCGCACAAATTATGCTCTTTTTTTGGGCGGACACAAGGCCCGCCCCTACAATATTTGTAATAATTCTATAATTAATAAATTTGCAACAAAAAAATTCCGCCACAATAAAGTGACGGAATTTTTTTATTATTTTGCATATTCTATTGCTCTTGTTTCTCTTATAACATTTACTTTTATTTGTCCTGGATATTCCATTTCTGATTCTACTTTTTCTGCAACTTCTCTTGCAAGTATTAACATTTGGCTATCAGATACTCTTTCTGGTTTAACAATTAGTCTTACTTCTCTTCCTGCTTGTATAGCAAAAGATTTATCTACACCTTCAAATGAATCTGCTATTTCTTCTAATTTTTCTAATCTCTTAATATATGTCTCTAATGTTTCTCTTCTTGCTCCTGGTCTTGATGCTGATATTGCATCTGCTGCTTGGATTAAAACTGCTTCTATTGTTTTAGGTTCTACATCCCCATGATGTGCTTGTACTCCATTAATTATAATATCATTTTCTTTATATTTTTTTAGTATATCAACACCTATTTCTATATGTGTTCCTTCCATATCATGGTCTAAAGCTTTTCCAATGTCATGAAGAAGCCCTGCACGTCTTGCAACTTTTGAATCTAAACCTAATTCTTCCGCCATAATTCTAGCTAAATTAGAAACTTCTATTGAATGGTTTAAAACATTTTGTCCATAACTTGTTCTGTATTTTAATTTTCCAATTAGTTTTACTATATCTGGATGTAATCCATGAACTCCAGTTTCTAAAACTGCTCTTTCACCTTCTTGTTTTATTATACTTTCAACTTCTTCTTTAGCTTTTTCAACCATTTCTTCTATTTTTGCAGGATGAATTCTTCCGTCTTCTATTAATTTTTCTAATGCTATTTTTGCAACTTCTCTTCTTAAAGGATCAAATCCAGATAAAATAACAGCTTCTGGTGTATCATCTATTATTAAATCAATTCCAGTTAATGTTTCTAGAGTTTTAATATTTCTTCCTTCTCTTCCTATAATTCTTCCTTTCATATCATCATTTGGAAGTGAAACAACAGATACTGTAGTTTCTGATGTATGGTCTGCTGCACATTTTTGTATTGAATAACTAATAATTTCTCTTGCAATTTTTGTAGCATTTTCCTTTGCCTTGCTCTCTGCTTCTCTAATAAGTACAGCTTTCTCATCTGAAAGTTTTCTATCTAATTGTTGTAATAGCATAACTTTTGCTTCCTCTTTTGATAATCTAGAAATTTCTTCTAACTTTGCTGTTTCTTCTTCTTTAAGTTCTTCTAACTTTTTAGCTTCGTCATCATTTTCTTGAATTTTTCTGTCTAATTCTCTTTCTTTGCGTTCTAAAGTTTCTGAACGTCTTTCTAAGTTTTCTTCTTTTTGTATAATTCTTTTTTCTTGCAGTGTAACCTCGCTTCTTCTCTCTTTTATCTCTTCATCTAGGTCATTTCTTGCTTTCATTATTTCTTCTTTAGCTTTTAAAATTTCTTCTTTTTTTACACTTTCCGCTTCTTTTTTTGCATTGCTTA
>JAZSCD010000027.1:0-3002 GCA_045602745.1 Clostridia bacterium
AGCAAGGAGAAAGATAAAATGGACGAAAATTTATTAATTCCAAATCTGCAAGATAAAACAGAAGAAATTGCAGAAGTTTCATTAAGACCAAAAAATTTAAGAGAATATATAGGACAAACTAAAGTAAAAGAGAATATGAAAATATATATAGAAGCAGCAAAAAAAAGAAATGAGCCATTAGACCATATATTATTATATGGACCTCCAGGGCTTGGAAAAACAACACTTGCAAGTATTATATCTAACGAAATGAATACAAACATAAGAATAACATCAGGACCTGCTATAGAAAAACCAGGAGATTTAGCAGCACTTTTAACAAATCTTTCACCAAATGATGTTTTATTTATAGATGAAATACATAGATTAAACAGAAGCGTAGAAGAGATTCTTTACCCTGCTTTAGAAGATTATAATTTAGATATAATAATAGGTAAAGGACCTAGCGCTAGGTCTATTAGATTAGATTTGCCAAAGTTTACATTGATTGGAGCAACAACAAGAGCAGGTTCTCTTACAACACCACTTAGAGATAGATTTGGAATAGTACATAGATTAGAACTTTATAATGTAGATGATTTAGAGATGATAGTAACAAGGTCAGCAGAAATTTTAGGAGTAAGCATAGATAAAAAAGGATCTATAGAAATTGCAAGACGTTCAAGAGGTACTCCAAGAATTGCAAATAGATTATTAAAAAGAGTAAGAGATTATGCAGCAGTTTTAGGAGACGGAACTATAACAGAAGAAATTGCAAAAATTGCATTAGAGAAATTAGAAATAGATGATTTAGGATTAGATAACATAGATAGAAAAATATTAAAAACTATAATATTAAATTATTCTGGAGGACCAGTAGGAATAGAAACTTTAAGTTCTACAATAGGTGAAGAAGTAGAAACAATAGAAGATGTTTATGAACCATATTTAATGCAAATGGGATTTATAACAAGAACACCTAGAGGTAGAATGGTAACAAAAAAAGCTTATGAACATTTAGGATTAATAATGGAGGAATAATAAAATGAAATTACTATTACATACGTGTTGTGCACCATGTAGTGTATATTGTATAGAAGCATTAAGAAATGAAAATATAGAACCAACTATATATTGGTATAATCCAAATATACACCCATACAAAGAATATGAAGCAAGAAGAGATTGCTTAAAAGAGTATGTAAAAAGTATAGATGTACAAGCAATATTTGAAGAAGATTATGGATTAAAAACATTTTGTAAAAATGTAATAGCTGATTTACAAAATAGATGTAAAAATTATTGTTATAAAGTAAGATTAGAACAGACAGCAAAATATGCAAAAGAAAATCGGATACGATAGCTTTTCTACAACACTTTTGGTTAGTCCGTATCAAAATCATGAAGTACTTAAAGAAATAGGAGAACAACTAGGAGAAAAATATGGAATAGACTTTGTTTATAGAGATTTTAGAATAGGATTTAGAGAAGGACAAGCAAGAGCAAGAGAATTAGGATTATATATGCAAAAATATTGTGGATGTATTTTTTCAGAAGAGGACAGATATAGTAAGCAAATAAAAAAAGATAAGAATTTTAATAATCAGTTATAGAAAAGGAGCACAAATGGAGAAGAAAAAAATTGTAATAATAGGTGCAGGACCAGCAGGTTTAACAGCAGGATATGAACTATTAAAAGATAGAAATAATAAATATGATGTAACAATATTAGAAAGCACAAATGAAATAGGGGGAATTTCTAAAACTATTAATTACAATGGTAACAGAATGGATATAGGGGGACATAGGTTTTTCTCAAAAGATCCAAAAGTTATGGATTTTTGGGAAAAGTTAATGCCAATACAAGGTAAAGAGTCTTATGATGATAAAAAATTAATCAGAAAAAAAGATTTAAAAAAAGGTGGCCCAGATCCTGAAAAAAATGATAGAGTTATGCTTATAAGAAATAGAGTATCTAGAATTTACTATTTAAAAAAGTTTTTTGATTATCCTGTGACTATGAAAAAAGAAACGTTTATAAATATGGGATTTATAAGAACGTTAAAAGCTGGATTTAGTTATTTAAAAACTGTATTCATAAAAAAGAAGGAAGATTCTTTAGAAAATTTTTATATAAATAGATTTGGAAAAGTATTGTATGGAATGTTTTTTGAAAAGTATACAGAAAAACTTTGGGGAAGACATCCATCAAAGATTTCAGCTGATTGGGGAGCACAAAGAGTAAAAGGATTATCTATAAAAGTTGTAATAAGAGATATGTTTAATAAATTATTAAAAACAAAAAAGAAAAATAAAAAAACAGAAACATCACTTATAGAAGAATTTTGGTATCCTAAATATGGACCAGGCCAACTTTGGGAAACTTTAGCTAAAGAGTTTGAAAATTTAGGTGGTAAAATAAATAAAGGATATTTAGTAAAAAATATAAATATAAAAAATAATAAAGTTCAATCTGTGGAATGTGTTGTTAATGACAATAATATAGAAAAAATAGAAGGAGATATTTTTATATCTTCAATGCCATTAAAAGATTTAGTAGATGGGTTTGTAGGAGAAAACATACCACAAAAAATAAAAGATATTGCAATAGGATTACCATATAGAGATTTTATAACGGTAGGATTACTTGTTAAAAAAATAAATCTAAAAAATGAAACTACGATAAGAACGTTGGGTAACATAATTCCAGATTGCTGGATATATGTACAAGAGCCAAATGTAAAACTTCGGAAGAATGCAGATATTTAATAATTGGTCACCATATATGGTAACTAATCCAGAAGATACTATATGGATAGGGTTAGAATATTTTGTTAATGAGAATGATAATTATTGGAATATGTCAGATGAAGAATTTATAAATTTTGCAATAAATGAATTAGAAAAAATGAATATTTTAAAAAAAGAAGATATATTAGATTCACATAGAGAAAAAGTAAAAAAGGCATATCCTGCATATTTTGATACATATAAAGATATAGATGAACTTATAGAATACTTAA
>JAZSCD010000028.1:0-2792 GCA_045602745.1 Clostridia bacterium
ATAATAAAAAAAGTTACACTAATTTAGAGGTGATTTTATGCAAAGAGATAAAAGATTTTCAAAAAGAGAAGATATGACAAAATACGGAGAATTCGTATGCTCTACATTTCATTGGCTTCCAATAGAAAAACAAAAAGAACAAGCAAAAAAAATGACAAATATAACGAAAAATAAGTAAATTGACAATAGAAATAAAAAACGGTATAATAATTAACATAATTAGTTAATTGAAAATCCGAGCAATAATTAACTGATTTGAAATAAAAAAGAAAAGAGGGTTAAGAATGACAGCACAAAGTTATATTTCAAAAAAAGATGAAGAATTATATGGTGATGAGTTTTTGTATTTGCAAGGAGAGTGTCACAGCTTTAATTTGTCGGAAGCGGAAGATCATTGAGCTCGGAGATGCACTTGTTTTTTATTAAGAACAGGTGTATTTTTTATTAAAATACGATAAAAGATAAAAAAATGGTTATCCTAATTTTAGGTGACTTTTATATGAAAATTTTAAAAAGAATAATTTTAATTACAGTTTTGTTAATAACTTTAATATATGTAACCAATATAACTTCTATACCAGATAGTATAATTTTATTTAAAGAAGAGAAGTTAAATTTGGGAACTATATTTGGAGTAAATATTATAGAAAAAGATTATAAAACAGTTCAAACATTAAGTAATTTAAATAGTAATGATATTTTAGAAACAAGAACTATAACTTTAAGTTTATTTAATTTAATTAATATAAAAGAAATTAAAGTAAATACTATCCCTGAGACAACAGTAATACCACTTGGAAATTCAGTTGGATTAAAATTATATACAAGTGGAGTTTTAGTAGTAGGAATGACAGAGATTGAGGGGGAAAAACCATATGAGAATGCAGGAATAGAAGAAGGAGATATCATAATAGAGATCAACAAACAAGAAATTACATGCACAGCAGAATTAATAGAGTGTATTAATAATTCTAAAGGTGAAGACTTAAACATTAAATATGTAAGAGATGGAGTAGAATATACAGCAAATATGGAGCCTATAAAAACAGAAGAAAATGAATATAAACTGGGATTATGGGTAAGAGATGGAGCAGCAGGAATAGGAACTATTAGTTATTATGAACCATCAACAGGAAATTTTGCCGCACTAGGACATGGAATTATAGATATAGATACACAAGAACTTATAAATATATCAAGTGGAGAATTAGTTACATCTAAAATAGCTTCAATTGTAAAAGGAAAAGAAGGGATTCCTCGGAGAGATAAAAGGCAGTATAGTTAATCGGGAAAACTATAGGAAATGTAGGAATGAATACGGAGTTTGGAATATATGGTAGCATTACAGATTTTACTAAATTAAACGTGGATAAAGGTAATGAGTTAAAAGTAGCAAAAAGAGATGAAATAAAAACAGGAGATGCTAAAATTTTATTGAATTTAGAAAATGGAATAAGAAAAGAGTATAATATAAAAATTGAAAAAATTTATAAAAATAATAATAGTAATAATAAAAGTATGTTAATAAAAGTTACAGATGAAGAACTATTAAACTTAACAGGAGGAATAGTACAGCGGAATGAGTGGAGCACCAATAGTGCAAAATAATAAATTTATAGGAGCAGTAACACATGTGCTCGTCCAAAGACCAGATACAGGTTATGCAGTATTTGGAGATTTAATGATAAAACAAATGAGAACAGTAGAATAAAAATATCTTGTAATAGTAAATAAAAATTAATAATAGTTAAAAAGTTAATAATAAGGAACAAAACTTACTTGCCAGGTGATTATATATCATCTGGTTTTATTACGTTTATGTTACATTTGTTGTTTTTTTAAAAGTGTTATGCTATTATAATCTTAATTAAGTGAAAAAGGAGAATAAAATGGAAGAATTATTAGAAAAAGCTAAAAATAATTACTTTAATGAAATAAATAGTAAAGAAACATTTGACATATTCAATAATATAGTAAATGAAACAGGAAATAATGAAGCAAAATTTTATATAGCTGAAATGTATTATTTTGGAATAGGGACAGAACAAAATTTAGAAAAAACATTTCAGTATATGAGAGAATTAGCTATAGAAGATTATGAAGATGCTTATTTTTGGGTAGGGAATATGTGCTTTCAAGGAGAAGGTACAGAAATAAATGATAAAGAGGCAGTAAAATTTTTATTAAAAGCAGTAAATGTTGAAAATGTAAATACAGAAAAAGCAGAATATATATTAGGAATGATATATTTACAGGGAAAAGAAAATGGAATAGATGTTGAAGAAAATAAAGAATATGGATTAGAATTAATAAAAAGATCAGCCCAAAAAGGATATGAAGATGCTATAAATAAATTGAAAGAGTTAAATATAAAATAATTAAAATGGAGAAAAACAAATGATAAATGAAACAAAATTAGCATATGCAGAAATTGATGCAATTCTTGAATTGCTAGAAGACGAATATGCACAAAGAGTACCTCAAAAAATAAGAGAGTTCTTTAAAGAAGAAAAAAATAAGGATTATGAACCAATTATAAAAACAGATATATCTTTAGTAGAGCAAAATTTAAAAAGAGAAACTTTTGCAATTTTAACAATATTAGAATTGAACTATTGGTGTGATAATGAGCAAGAGAAAGAAGCGTTATTAAAAGAATTAAAAGAGAGTGAAGAAGAATATCAAAAAGAATTATATGAAAAATATAATCCAGAAAATATATTTAAAAATGAAAAAATAAAAGAACAAAATCAAAGTATTGCACTTGTAGAATATAAAGAAAAAGGATTTAT
>JAZSCD010000029.1:0-2531 GCA_045602745.1 Clostridia bacterium
CTTAAAACAATAATCACAACTATAATTGCTATAATAATTCCTACAACCATAACATTTCTCCTTATAAATTACATATCAATTTAGGCACACAAAACAAAAAATTTTGTGTACCTAAAAAGTTTTTTCTATTTGCAAAAAAAATATTAATAATATTCTAAGAAATCAGCTAATCTTTCATTTTTTACCATGTATCTAGCAAAGGTTATTGCAGAAATTTCGCTTCCACCTAATACACGATTTTTTTTATGTGGATCAGCCCCTTTTTGCAACAAAAATTTTATAATCTCCATATCACCAGAATAAACGGCAAAGGTCAAAGGCGAATTGCCATCCATTGTTGCATAATTCACATCAGCACCTTGAGAAATTAACGACTTAACCATATCAAAGTATCCTCTTTGAATTGCTGTTAGTAAGTCTTCATTTAGCATTGTTTGCATATCCATAAAAACCTCCTATTCTTTATAACAACCCTTCTTTGTATAACATTACTCCTAATTTTCTATAAGAAAGCACTAATAATGCAAGAAATAAAAGATATTAATAAAGGTCCGATTATGCACCACTTTATTATTTTAAAAATTTTCCTTCGTTTTCTGAATTTTCTAAAAACAGATTCTAATTCTTCTACAAATGGTTTTACTTCGCCATCTTTTTCTTTATTTATTTCTAAAATTTTATTAATAAATGAAATATTTCTATTTCTTATATTATAGTCCTTTAAATTTTCAATTATGTATTTCAAATATACTGGTGAACTCTGTAACCAAGGTAAATTACTAACGTCATTCATAAAATAGTTTATAAATTTATTATCACTACCTTCAAAAATTGCAAAGAAAAATGACATTATTTTTAAAAATATTCCATCATCTTCTTTCTTATAACGAGAATATCGTTTCCATAATGTGGTATCTTTTTCCCATACATTTTTATAAGCAAATATTGAATCTAAAAGTACACATTTATATTCTTCTGTTATAGATTCAGTATTAGTTATCGTTTTTAACACATCTAATGCTTGATTTTTTATTTCTATAGCATCACAATATGAGTAAGCAAGCAAAATAGACACAGCTTTCATTATCTTTACATTTGAATCTTCTGGTTCTAGCAAAAATGCTTGCTCACAATACTCTATACATTCTTCTAGATTACCAGAATCAAGATAGCCTACAGCCTTTTTCAAAATTTCTTCAACATTTTCTGTCATTTTACAAATCTCCTTTTTTTACAATTCCAAACACTAATTTACTAAAGCACTGACCTTAATACTAACATTTCCAATGATCTCTTAGGGTCTCCATTATGATCACCTTGTTTCATACCATTTTTATCAAATACTTCATGATCCCAATACTCGCCTATGTAGTTTCCATCTTTGTCATAGAGCTTACCACGATCAATATCGCCATCATAAGCCCCCAAAGTAGTACCATCATAAGAATTGTACACAACTTGCATTACACTTTCCTCCTACAAATGAACTGTTTTTCTAGTTAAAAAGCCATTTTTATAAGTAGATTAAATATAAAATGGCTTATAAGACTATTTTTAGTCTAGTTTACAAAGCATAATTTGTCAAATTTTAATTTATTACGCTTAATAAACTATAAAGTTTCTAGCCTTTAATATTTATTATTTTTATATGGGTGTTAGAAAAATATTTAAAGAAAATCTAAAATACTGGCGAATCAAAGCAAATCTCACTCAAGAACAACTTTCTGAAAAGATAGGGTATGGAGGAGGATACATTTCTGAAATTGAAAGTCGGAACATATTTCCTAAACCAGAAACAATTGATGCCATAGCAAAAGCGTTAAATATAAAACCTCATCAATTATTTGAAGATCAAGGTTGTCCCCAAAACATAATAAGTTTTAACAAAGAAGAGTTTATCAAAGAGATTACTACAGAACTTTATGAACAACTTAATGAAAGTATGCTCAAATATTTAGAAAACAAAATATAGAAGTTTTATTGTGTTAATAAATCTATAATATTTCCCAGTCAACAAACAGTTATTCTACTCAAAAATATAAAATAAAGTCTTATTTTGAAAGATAAGTAAATTTCCCTTCCATTTTTTCCTTTTCATGCTATCATAATAAAAAATCACACTTTTTTAGGAGTTCCCTATGAAATCAAAAACTGCCTTTTTTTCTACATTCCTACTTTTTTCTCTTATTCCAACATTTTTTAGTTGTTCCGACATTCCCATTTCTTCAGGTCCAATTTTACCAGAAATGGAACTTGTGTATGGAAGAACAATTGCGGCATCTGAGGAAGATGGCGTATTTATTGAAGGCAGAACTGTCACTTTAGGGAACTTTTGGATGGGGATTTATGAAGTAACTCAAGCAGAATACGAAAGCGTCATGAAAAATCAAACAGTGGAAATTGCGGAAGAGGAATATGTTCTAAACAGCAATCCTTCAAAAAACACAGAGCAAAATTTAGCAACAGATGAAGTTCAAAAAAATCGCCCCGTAGAAAATATTTCTTGGTATGACGCCGTTTATTATTGCAAC
>JAZSCD010000030.1:0-13950 GCA_045602745.1 Clostridia bacterium
AGTGTATATAAAAAATAATAAAATAAAAATAAATCATATAAAAAAGGCAATAGAATAAATTAAGATTTACATTTATAAAAAAAGAGTATAAAATTATAGAAAAATATAAAGGAAAATAAAATGGAAAATAATCAATTATTAATAGCAAAAATAGAAGATAAAATAAGAATAAGTAAAATACAAAATAAAATAACAAATACAGAATTTTTAAATGAAAATCAAATTGTTTTTTCAAAAAAAGAGTTAATAAAACAAAAAGAAAAAAGATGTTTTTTCTTTGGTGGATATGAAGAAGCTGCAAGAAAAATATTAATAATATATCCAGAAAAAATAGAAAAAGAAGAAGTTGTAAAGAATATAAATAATATAATTACTGCAATAAAAGTAGAACTTCCAAATGAAATATATGGAAGATTGGAACATAAAAACTATTTAGGAACAATTATGAGTTTTGGACTTACAAGGGAAAGAATAGGAGATATTATAGTATATAAAGATAAAGCATATATAATAGTTTTAAAAGAAAATGCAGAGTATATAAAAACTGAATTAAAACAAGAAAAAAGATTTAAAAAAGCAAAAATAGGAATAATTGATATTAATAAAATAGAACCAAAACCTATAGAATTCGAAGGAATTAAGATAAGTGTAAATTCATTAAGATTAGATAATATAATATCAGAAGTTTTAAAAACATCAAGAAAAATAGCGCAAGAACAAATTGAACAAGAAAAAATTTTTATAAATTATGAAGTAGAAACAAAAAATACAAAAGCTTTAAAAGAAAAAGATATATTAGTAATACGTGGAAATGGAAAATATATTATAGAAGAATTTTTAGGAGAGAATAAAAAACGGAAAAGAAATAATAAAAATAAAAAAATATGTATAAATTAAATTTATATGTGGTAAGATATGTTTTTAAAAATACATACCTTGCCACAAATTTTTTTCTCTTAATAATTTATCAAGTCCATTCAAAATCCATTTTTTGTGTATGTTCCATTCTGGTGCAACAAGCAAATCCTTAGGTGCATCTCCAGAAATTCTATGAATTATTATATTGGGATTAATATGTGTAATAACAAAGGCAGTATTTTCCAAATATTCTTCCAAAGATATTGGTGAATACTTGCCATTTTTATACATATCCGCTAAAACAGTATTTTTTACAATATAACAAGAATGAATTTTAAGTCCTTGTATTTTGTGATTATTTATAAATTCTACAGTGAATTTTAAATCTTCTTTCGTTTCATTAGGAAGACCTATCATAATATGTGTAACTACATCTATGTTATATTTATTTAATAATTTTATAGCTTCAGTAAAATCATGATTTGAATAACAACGATTTATCAGTTTTCCAGTTTTATTATTAGCAGTTTGAAGCCCAAGCTCAACTGTAACATAGTATTTATTAGTATAACTTTTTAACAATTTTACAATATCTTCATTAATACAATCAGGACGGGTTGCAATAGAAAGTCCTATTATTCTACTATCTATTAAAGCTGCATCATATTTTGCTTTTAAATTAGGAATTGTATCATATGTATTAGTAAAATTTTGAAAATATACAATAAATTTATTTGCTCTTTCAGATTTATAACTTTTAAAAAAATTTTCTACTTGCTTAGTAATAGTATTTTCTGAGGGTATATGCTCTCCAGAACCTTTTTCACTGCAAAAAATGCATCCACTAGTGCCTTTTGTTCCATCTCTATTAGGACAAGTAAAACCACCATCAATACATATTTTTAAAACTCTTTCACCAAATTTTTCTTTTAAATATTTATTTAAATGTTTATATCTTTCTATATTTTCCATAATAGAATAAGTATAACAAAAAAATATTTATAATACAAATTATTCTATAATTAACTAGTTGACAGTAGAAAAACAATATAGTATTATTGTATTATGTAAGTGATACAATAATGGAAGGAGAAAAAGTGGAGTATATTTTTGATAACGAAAGACCAATATATATTCAATTAGTTGAAACAATAAGGATTGAAATAATTTCTGGGAAATTAAAAACTGGTGAAAAATTACCTTCTGTAAGGGAATTAGCACTTAATGCAAGAGTTAATCCTAATACAATGCAAAAAGCGTTGGCAGAGTTGGAAAATGAGGGATTACTTCATACAGAAAGAACAAATGGTAAATATGTGACAAATGATAAAAAGCTAATTGAAAAAATAAAAAAAGAATTGGCAGAAGAAAAAGTTAATAATTATTTTAAAGATATGAAAAATATCGGCATAAATAAGGAAGAGGCACTTAAGTATTTGAAAGAATTAGGAGGTAATAAATAATGGAATTATTAGAATGTAAAAATCTTTGTAAAAGTTATGATGACAAACAAGTTTTAAAAGATATTAATTTAAAAATCCCAAAAGGGAAAATAATTGGACTTTTAGGTAAAAACGGCACAGGTAAAACAACATTAATAAAATTAATAAATGATTTATTAACACCAACAAGTGGTGAAATATTAATTAATGGTAAAAAACCAGGAATTGAATCAAAAGAAATAATATCATATTTACCTGAGAAAACTTATATAGATAGAGAAATGAAGGTAAAAGATGCGATAAAATATTTTGAAGAATTTTATAAAAATTTTGATTCTCAAAAGGCAATTAAATTATTAGAAGATTTAGATTTAGATATTAATATGAAGATAGCTAAGATGTCAAAAGGAATGCAAGAAAAATTACAATTAATTTTAGTAATGAGTAGAAATGCCCAGCTTTATATATTAGATGAACCATTAGGTGGAGTTGATCCTGCAACAAGAGATTACATATTAGATACAATACTTTCTAATTTCTGTGAAGGTGCAAGTGTAATTATATCAACACATTTAATTGCAGATATAGAAAGAATATTAGATGAAGTAATATTTATTGATAAAGGACAAATTATTATAACATCTTCAGCAGATGAATTAAGAAATAAAGAACAGGCATCTATAGATGAAATATTTAGGAGGTATTTTAAATGTTAGGTAAATTATTAAAATATGATTTAAAATGGGTATATAAACTAATTATAATATTTTATTCTTTAGCTTTTATATTTTCAGTAATAGGAAGAGCTTTTGGAGAAATTGAAAATTCGTTAATTTTTAATATAGTATCAAAAATAGCATTTGGGTTTGCAATAAGTATGATAGTAAGTAGTTTAATAAATTGTTTGATGAGATTATGGGCAAGATTTGTTAGAAATGTATATAAAGATGAAGCATATCTTACACATACATTACCTGTCCAAAAACAAGAAATATTTAATTCGAAAGTAATATCTGCGATAGTATGTATTTTTACAACAATAGTTATGGCAATTATTTGTTTATTTATATGTTATTATTCAGAAACTAATATGGAATTATTAAAAAATGCGTTAGAATTAGCTGCTACAACATATAATACAACAGTTTTAAATTTATTATTATTAGTTGCAATAGTTATATTTTTAGAAATAGTATATGTACTATTGATTGGATATGCAGGAATAATATTAGGACACAAATTAAATAAAAATAAAATGATTAGAAGTATTGTAATTGGATTTATATTATACTTTGTATCTCAAACATTAACATTAGGACTAATTGGATTTTATGGATTATTTAATCCTAAAGTTATGAACTTAATAAACACAACAGATATAGTAAATATAGATGCAATTAAAAGCGTTATGTTTGTAGGAATAGGAATATATATTGTTTATTCAATAGCGCTTTATTGGTTAGGACAAAGGAATTTAAAAAAAGGTGTTAATGTTGAATAAAATATATATAAATAAATTCACGATATGATATAATAAATACAAAAAAAGGGGAAAATATGTATATAACATTTAGTGAATTTTTAGAACAAATAATAAATAGTCCAGCCTTACTAATAATAACAATATTAAACTTAGGAGTTATATTAGTAAATGGATGGACAGATGCACCAAATGCAATAGCTACATGTGTATCTACAAGGTCGCTATCACCTAAAAAAGCTATAATGATGGCAGCTGTATTTAATTTTTTAGGAGTATTTTTAATGACAATTATAAATGCGACAGTAGTACAAACAATATACAACATGGTGGATTTTGGAAATAATTCAGAACAAGCATTAATAGCACTTGCTGCAGCAATGTTTGCAATTGTAGTGTGGGCAGTAGCTGCATGGTGGTTTGGAATACCAACAAGTGAAAGTCATGCATTAATTGCAGGAATATCAGGTGCAGCATTTGCAATACAAAAAGGATTCTCAGGTATAAATGGAAATGAATGGATAAAAGTAATTTATGGATTAATAATATCAACAGTATTAGGTTTTGGAATAGGTTTTTTAGTTACAAAAGTAATTCAAAAAATTTGTAAAAATATCCAAAGACAAAAAACTACAAGATTTTTCAAAAAATCACAAGTAGCAGGTGGAGCTGCAATGGCATTTATGCATGGAGCACAAGATGGACAAAAATTTATGGGAATATTTTTACTTGGAATTTGTTTAGCAAATGGAAATTCAGGAGTAACAGATTTTACAATACCTTTATGGCTTATGTTTTTATGCTCATTAACTATGACAATTGGAACTTCAATAGGAGGATATAGAATAATAAAAACTGTAGGAATGAAAATGGTAGAAATGGAACCATATGAAGGAACAGCAGCAGATATAGCAGGGGCATGTGGATTGTTTGCATCATCAATTTTTGGACTTCCAGTAAGTACAACACATACTAAAACAACAGCTATAATGGGGGTAGGTTCAGCAAAAAGATTATCAAATGTGAATTGGAAAGTTGTAAAAGAAATGGCATTGGCATGGATATTAACTTTTCCAGGGTGTGGATTACTAGGAATAATATCAACTTATGTATTTATGAAAATTTTTTAAAATAGGGGAGAAATAGTATGAAAAAGAAAAATGAATTTAATTACTTTGATGAATTTACAAAATCAGCAAAGTTTGCAAAAGAGGCAGCAACAGAATTGAAAAATTATGTTTTGAATTTCCAAAATGCAACATCAGAAACTGAAATGAAAAAAATACATGAAATAGAAAATAATGCAGATGAGAACTTACACGGTTTAAAAAATTATTTATTAAAAGATTTTTTACCACCAATAGATAGAGAAGATATATTAAGTATAGCATATACAATAGATGATCTTGTTGACGGAATAGATGAAGTTGGGATAGATATGAATATATTTAATATTACAAAAGTAACAGAAAATATGAAAAAATTAATGGAATTGTTAGAAAAAGCAACAGATTTAGTATATGACTTAGTAGTAGAATTAAAGAATTTAAAGAAAACAGAAGATATTAAAAATAAAGTTATTGAAGTAAATAAAATAGAAGAACAAGCAGACAGATTATATGAAAATTCTATAAGAGAATTATATAAAAATGAAAAAGATGCAGTTGAAATAGTAAAATGGACTAATATTTATAGAATGATAGAAAATAGTTGCTTTGATGCATGTGAAAGAATTGCAGAATGTATAGATAATGTTTTAGTAAAAAATTTTTAAAGAACAAAGGGACGAGTTTTTTATTTGTGTAAATTTAGTTTATAATAAATAGTGAAGAATTAATAATACAAAAAATACTAGCATTAAGCTAGTATTTTTTGATGGTTGTTAATTAATTATTTTCTTGAATTTTATATTGATTGATATCAGGTTCTATAAAAATATTGTTATCTATATTACCAAAATCATAATGATATTCAATTGTTTGAACGGACTCATTTTCATTTTCATCTACTAAAAATCCTTCTAAAGCTTTTAATGTAAGGCCTGTTTTTTTATCTATATAAGTTTTTGATGTTTCTCCTAGAGATAAAACATAACAGTCTTTTCCGTTGTAATCTTCACTTCTTATAGATGTTGCTAATGACATTAGGAATAATTGCCATAAATTACTACCAGTATCTACTTGCCTAATCATCACTTTACTTGGAAGTCCATTTGTATTTAATAATGCTATTTTATTTCCATTTGATTCTATATATGAATTAGTTTTTTCACCTTTATAATAGTTTGTTAGTTTTTTTGTTTCTCCTGTAGCTTTAATTGTGGTATTTAAAAATAATACAGCATTATCACCTTTACAATAATATTCTGTTATAGTTGTTGTATTTCCTGAATCATTAATAATTTTTTCATAATGTTCATTATTATTTACAAATTGTGATACTTTTTTATTTAAATTATTAAGTGTTATCATTTCTCTAATGGTAAATGATAGAAATGAAAATATTGCAATTATAATAATAAATAATATGGCTATTAATATTTTTTTCTTATTCATATTAATTCCTCCTTATCATTTGTGCAACCTAGCTATCATGAGTTTTTTAACTTTTAGACCTTTGGCTTTGCGTATATAAACTTTCGTTTATTTTGCCTTTTACATTATATCTATAGTATAGCATTTTTTATACAAATTTTCAAATTTTGTAATTTTATTAAAAAGATTTACAAAAAAAATATTATATGATAATATAAAAACATACTTTAAGTAATAATAAAGGAGGAAAAATATTATGTTTTTAATAGTGATAGTTTTAGTACTTATATTAATATCTATTAGACAAATTAATGAATATGAAAGGGGAATTTTGTTTAGTCGTGGTAAATTTGCAAAAATAATGAAACCAGGATGGAGACTTGTTTTTCCAATAATTCACTCATATAAAAAGGTAGATATTAGAACAAAAGCTGTAGATGTTCCAGAACAAGAAGCAATTACAAGAGATAATGTTTCAATAAAAATAAATGCAGTTTTATATTACAAGATTTTTGATGCATCAAAAGCTGTTCTTGCAGTTCAAAATTACAATTATGCAGTTAGCCAACTTGCACAAACAACAATGAGAAATATAGTTGGTTCTGTATCCTTAGATGAATTATTAACAGAAAGAGAAAAATTAAGTTCAGAAATTTGTAAAATAGTTGACGAAGAAACAGATCCATGGGGTATTAAAGTTGAAAATGTGGAATTAAAAGACATAGCTCTTCCTGAAGAAATGAAGAGAGTAATTGCAAAAGTTGCAGAAGCTGAAAGAGAAAAACAAGCTGTAATCACAAAAGCTGCTGGTGAAGTAGAAGCAGCAAATAATTTAGCACAAGCTGCTAATATAATGGGTTCTACACCAGGTGCATTACATTTAAGAACATTATCTACATTAAATGACTTAAGTAGTGACCAATCAAATACAGTTGTTTTTGCTGTACCAATTGAAGGTTTAGAAGCTTTAAGAGGTATTGCAAATAGAAAATAAGATTAAAGAGAAAACAGGTGCTGGAAAATTTCTAGCACCTGTTTGGTTATCCGTTGATTCTGCCAAAGGGGACGGAGAATTTTGGCAAGATATATTCTAACTAATAGTGAATAGTAAAAAGTTAATAGTTAATAATACAAAAAAAGACTAGCAATATAAATTGCACCCCGTTTAGATTTTAACACAATAGTCTTTTTTATTGTGTCTACTAAACGGGGTGCAATTCAATTCAATACTAGTCTTTTTTGTATGGTCGGGGTGGTACATTTTATATCCCCACAGGTAATCTTGCCTGTGGGGATAATCTATGCAAAAAGCTTGTATGTAAGGATTAAGTGTAAAAGTAATATTTACTATATATTACTTTATTGTTGGATATTTTTGAAAAGTACTCTTGGGTTGTTGTAAAAATTGTTGTAATTTTTACAAAATAATTACTTGATAAAAAAATAATATGATATAATAAAGTTATATTATTGTAATAAGGCTTTATTATGGGAAATAATACCTCATATTAAGTTAACAAATAAATTAAAATGAGGAGAATTATATGTCAATATCATATAGTGGAAGTAGAAAAGAATTTAATGAGTGTAGTCTTGAAGAAAAAATAACTTTAATAGAAGAAGATTTTACTAACATTTATCTTGATGATTCTTTTAATAGAGAGTTATACGAAAAGGCTGTAGAATGTTTTTTGAATTCAGAATTTTTCACAAAATTATCACAAGAAAAAAAGAGTGAATTACAGAAATATTTTGAAGACTTAAACAGAGCGATGGAATCTCCAAAAGTTTCTGGAAAATTTAAGTTGCCAGAACAATTTTATTTAAACCATTTAGGAAAGTTATTAGTTGATTTTAAAGATATTCCAGATTATTTTGATTTTGAAAAAGAGTTTAATATGAGAATAAAAAGACACAAATATGAATTAGATAATATTAGAAATAACGATAACAAATTTAATGAAAAAATAGCCAGTTTAATTTGGGATATTTATCAAAGAGATGATTTGGCAATAGGAGTTCATGGAACAACATTGCAAGATGATTTTGACATTTCAGTAGAAAATTGTGATTTCTTTAAGCATGGGATAATGGTTAATGAAAGATATAAAAATGGTGATGCTAGAAGAACAGTTAATTTTCAAGATTTACCTGGAAAACAATGGGCTTTTGGACATATATCGTTTTTGGAACTTATGAACTATGAATATTCTAGTAGAAATAATAATCAAAATAATCGAACTATGGCAAATTTTTCTTGCATTGTTGTTAGACCGACTAATATGAGAAACACTGCATATGATTCAGAATGTCCACAAGAATATTCAATAGTTACTCCTTATACTAGTATCAGAACAAATGATGGGCACTATTTATCTGGACACTTAGTAAAACCAGAATTTATATTAGGAGTTTTAAAAAATAATGAACAATTTGTTTTAAATCCAAAATGCGATTTAGACAATCTTTCTAAATTGAATGAATGCATAGGAAAAAGAAACGAAGAAATAGCAAAAAAGAAAGAGGAAGAAGAAAGAGCTAAAGTAGAAAAACTAGGGGAAGAAACTTCAGATATTCCTGTAACAGGTAAAAAAAAGATAGTAGATTTATTTAAAAAAATAATAAATTTTGCACAAAAAAAAGATAAGACTGTAGATACTGATTTGGGGGAAAGAAAATGATAGTAAGTGAAAATTATGCAAATGCTTTTTCTGAAGTTTTAGAAATCTTATTTTGTATGCCAGAATCAGAGTATAAAAAAATACCTAATAAACTAATTAAGTTATTGGAAGAAAATCATAATCCTAATTATCATTTTTATTATGAAGCAGATAAAACTTTAGATGAACAGAATGTATTAATAGAGACTAAAGAAATTATTGCGTTAATTTATAGAGATTATTGGGCAGACAGTGAAAAGAAACGTAAAATTATAGAAGATGAAAAAAGAGAATTAGAAATTTTAGAAAAAGAAAAACAGGAAAAATATAATCCAGATAATATATTTAGAAAGAAACAAGATATTACAATTGAACCAGAAAAGAACCAAACACAACTAATTGAATATAAAGAATCAGTAGTTAGAAAAATATTAAATAAAATAAAAACATTCTTTAAAATGAAATAAAGCTGTTGAAAAACAGCTTTATTCTTATGTTTTTATAGATATTTTTGAGGGTGAGTAAGCCCTTTCGGAGGATATTATTTAACATATGTAGCAGATTAGAACAGAGTTGAACAAATAGAGATTAGGAGGAATTTAAATGGATTTTGTGAAAATTCTTGAAAATGGTAATACAGAGAAAATAAGAAATGCTATAGAAGAAGAACAATTTAATTATTATGTAGAATAGTGTAAAACTCGAAAAATTGATTTAGGTTTTTCTATTCCAAATTATGATGTTTCAATGAAATCAATAGAATGTAATGATTTTGGAGAGCTTATTATAAATGAGACCTTTGGCAACGAGGTGTATTTTCAGGTTTTATCAATATATAATACTGGAATACATGGAGCAGATTTTGCACGTATTGAAGAATATGGACCAAGAGATGAAGACGCAATGCAATGTTTTATAATTGTACAGAAGATATTGAAGGTGAAGCTAATAAATTAATAGAAGAATACAGAGCAAAAAGCATTATAAACTTAAGAAAAACCAATTAAAAAAATGATATGACAAATGGTAATGGAGAAAGATAGACAAAGATACGAAAAGCCTAGATGTTTTAACTATTTCATTTTATAAATTGTTGTAAAATCGTTGTAAAAAGACAAAATAAAAAGCTTGAAACATAGCTGCTTGGCTAATTTCAAACTTTTAAAGAATGGTCGGGGTGACCTATTTTAAAATTTAAAACTTGTTTATTTTATAGTGTTTTAAGCATTTTTGAATGTAGTTTGAATGCAGTAGAGTAAAAGATTAACCTAATCCACTCCATACTTATTGACCTATGGTGGCAATTGGGTTAATTATTATAAATAATTTTTTTAAAACAATTGTTTATTTATGATACCCTATGTTATAATAAAAAAGCGTAGTATATTAAGGAGAAAAAAGGTAATAATGAAAGAAATAACATATAGAATATATGCTGATGAATCTGTAAGTAATGGAAAATATTTTAGCAATTTTTATGGACGGAGCATTAGTAAATTTATCAGATATAAACTTTATAGAAAATAAATTAAATAATAAAAAACAAGAATTAAATTTGAATGGAGAAATAAAGTGGACTAAAGTTACAGACAACTATTTAGAAAAATACATAGAAATTATTAACTTGTTTTTTGAACTAATAAAAAGTGGTAAAATAAAAGTTAGAATTATGTTTGCTCAAAATGCTCACGTATCTGATGGACTAACAAAGGAACAAACTGATAATGAATATAGTATATTGTATTATTATTTTTTAAAAGATGCTTTTGGAATTAAATATAGTAATTCCACACCATTTAAAACAAAAATAAACTTTTCTTTATATCTTGATGATTTACCATGTTCAAAAGAGCAAAAGGAAATATTTAAGAGAAGCTTATTTAGAAATAACATAGGATTTAAGCAAAACAATGTAGAAATTACAGAATTTATTGAAATTGATTCTAAAAAACATGTAATTCAACAATGTATGGATATTATTTTAGGTTCTATGAATTTTAAACTAAATGATTTTGATAAAATAAAAGATGAAGAAACAGGAAGAAGATCTAAAAGAACAGTTGCAAAGGATAAATTATATAAAGTAATTAATAAAAATATTAGAGAAATAAGAAAGAATTTTAATGTAGGAATTACTACTGGAATAAATGGAGATCAAACTAATTATTGGAGACATCCATATAGGCATTGGAATTTTATTTCTTCATATTCACATTTTGATGAAACACTAACAAAACGAGGAAGCAAAAAATTAAATAAAAAATAAAGCTCCGTTAATCCTAGACCGCGAATAAATCGTAGCCGTTAAAACGGATTAACAGAGCATATATTAAAATATCCAAAGATATTTATAATCTAATTATATGTAATTTATTATATAATTATACAAGAATTCTAAATCCTTGTCAAATATATTGTACATTTATGTATAAAAAAAGTCAACAAAAGTAAACAATTTTTTTAAAAATAAGGAGATTTTGCTATGAAAATAAAATGTTTAAAATGTAACGATATAATAGAATCAAAGTATATACATGATTTACAAAAATGTAAATGTGGGGCTTGCTTTATTGATGGAGGGAAAGAGTACTCAAGAATTGGTGGTGACTTTAAATTTATATCAATTATAAATGAAGATGGAACAGAAGAAAAAATGGAAAATAAATATCAAACTGTAGATACTTTAAAAATTAGACAAAAAAATAAAATTGTTACCGATTAAAATAATGGTAACAATTTTATTTTTTATAATCTACTCATTATATCAATATACTCACTTGCAGTTAAAAGTGTCTGAGGTAAATGTAGTTGAGTATAATAATTTTCGTTATTTTTTTGATATATTCCATCTATTAATTTAAATTTTTCGTTTTTATCAATACTAACTGCCAAGCCAAGTACATTATATGCTTGAGATAATTTTGTTGTATACACAGCAATTCTATCTATTGCATTAAGTGGCATTTCATCATCATCATAAGAATCTATTTCAATTATTATAATACTGTTTTCTAAATCTCTTATTTTAAGCATTATTTGAGGTGCTGGCATTTTGCTATTTTGCAAGTCATCTAATATTTCTAAGATATTAACAAAAGATATATTTGTATTTATTTTAGATTCACCATATGTTGTTTTGCCTACACCACAACATAGTTCGTTAACTACATCTTGAATACTTGTGTCATTAGTATATACATCTTTTAATTTATAAACTTTTCTTGAAAAAAGATTATATTTATCCTTTATTAAAGATAGATCTAATACATCTTTATCAGCTTCGCTTGTAAATACATCAGATGTTCTTCCTAACAAATAATCTATTGAAACATTGAAAATTGTAGCTAATTTTTTTAATGCTTCAATATTGGGTTCTCTCATATCCAATTCGTATTTAGATATTGCTGCAGGTTCGAGTCCTAATCTTGTTGCAACATCTTTTTGAGTTAGCCCTTTTTTCTCTCTTAAATATTTTAATCTTTCGCCATTTGTCATATTTTTTTCCTCCAATTTTAACAAATAAATTTTAGCATATCCATTATGGAAAGTCAAGAAAAATAAAGGGATTATACTAAATTAAATATTAAAGTTTAAAAAAGTTTGAGAAATTTTGAAAAAAAACTTGACAAACAATCCAAAATGGATTATTATATAAATATCCAAAACGGATTAAGGTGAAAATTGAAAGGAGGATATGAAAAAGTAAATGCTTATACGGAAGATTTATTTTTTTACTCATCTAATATCCAAAATGGATTAAGGACATTTAAAGGAGGATAGATATATGAGTGAAAGTTTTAGTGAAGAACTTAAGAAAGAATTAGTAAAACAAGCAGTTAAAAATTTAGAAGACCCATTTAAAATGCTAACAGTTAAGGATGTAGCAAAAGATTTATATATGGGAGAGAACAAAACAAACGAAATATTTAATCGTGAAGATTTTCCATCTGTCAATATAGGGAAAACAAGAAAAATTCAAAAAATAGCCTATATACTTTGGAAAATGGAAAAGAGGATTGATGTTATATGAAAAATGCATTTATACAAAAGTTACCCTTGGAAAGCATACTTTTGAACAAATGCACTATAAAAAATATTTATAGAATTAGTATATCATTATTCTTATTATTAAAGCAAGAAAAATTATTGAGAAATAATAGAAAGTGAGAAAAGATGGAGAAATCAAAAAGATATTATTGGATTAAATTAAAAACAGACTTTTTTAATTTAGCAGAAATAGATTTTCTATTATCACAAAAAAACGGATGCCAATATATAGTTTTATATCAAATGCTATGTCTACAAACAGCAAATAATAATGGACAATTAGCTTATATGTTAGGAGAAATGATTGTACCATATGATCCAGATAAAATAGTAAGAGATACCAAATATTTTAATAAGGACACAGTAATTGTAGCAATGGAATTATTTAAAAAATTAAATTTAATTTATGCAGAAGACGGAAATTGCTTAAGGATATCAGGATTTGAGAATATGGTAGGTAGTGAAACTTCTTGGGCAAAAGAAAAGAGAGAACAAAGAGAAAAGAAAAAACTATTAGGTGGACATTGTCCGGAAAATGTACTAACAGAGATAGATAAAGATATAGAATTAGATGGATGGAAAGATAGATTAGATATTATTAATTTTAAATTAAATAAAATAAATTTATTGCAAAATTTAACAACAGAATATAATGAAATATTTAAACAAAAAAATATCTATTTTGAAAATATAGATATCTTGCCAGAGAATTTATTAAACCAAATAAAGTTATATCAATTAGCAGTTAAACGATTATGTGATAATAGACAATTAGAATTATTAAACAAAGTGAATTTACCAATATTAGAAAAGGTATTTGGTAACATTTTAAAAACTAAAGAAATTGAAAATATAGAAGAATATTATATTTCAAGTTTAATTAATGAACTTATACGAAAGGAGAAATAAATAATGAAGAAAAAGAGAAG
>JAZSCD010000031.1:0-6349 GCA_045602745.1 Clostridia bacterium
AAAGAGGTAAGTAGAATGGGATTTTTTGATAAATTAAAATTAGGATTAGGAAAAACAAAAACTTCATTAAGTGATAAAATGAATAATGTATTTAGTAATTTTAGAAAAGTAGATGAAGATTTATTAGAGGAATTAGAAGAAATATTAATAATGTCAGATATAGGTGTTGATACATCAGAAAAAATAATAGGGGCATTAAGAGAAAAAGTAAAAAAGGAAAAAATACAAGATGAAGAAGGTGTAAAAAATGCATTAAAAGAAGAAATCCAAAATATTTTAGATGAACAAGAAAATGGATTAGATTTATCAAGTAAACCTACGGTAATATTGGTTGTTGGAGTAAATGGGGTAGGAAAAACAACATCTATTGGAAAAATAGCAAACAGAATAAAGAAAGAAGGAAAAGAGGTAATAATTGCAGCAGCAGATACATTTAGAGCAGCAGCTGTTGAACAAGTGGAAATTTGGGCAAATAGAAGTAATTCAAAAATAGTAAAAAGAGATGAAGGAACAGACCCTGCATCTGTTGTATTTGAAGCAATTCAAGAATTAAAAAAACAAAATGCAGATGTATTAATATGTGGTACAGCAGGGAGACTTCATAATAAAAAATATTTAATGGACGAGCTTTTAAAAATTAAAAAAGTAATAGATAAAGAATTACCAGAAGCAAAAAAAGAAGTACTTTTGGTGTTGGATGCAACAACAGGACAAAATGCAATTTCACAAGTAAAAGCATTTAAAGAAACAGTAGATATTACAGGTCTTGTGCTTACAAAATTAGATGGAACAGCAAAAGGAGGAGTTGTAATAGGAATAGTTTCAGAAAATAAAATACCAGTAAAATTTATAGGTATTGGAGAACAAATAGACGATATGGAAATATTTAATTCTAAAGATTTTGTAAATGCGATAATTTAAATATAGGGGCAGGGTTCCAGCCCTGCCTGCAAAATATAGGAGGTTATATTTATATGAAAAACAACAAAAAAAGAGTAATTTTAGTAAATGCTTTTTTAATTATTTTTGTAATTTATATAGCAATATCTTTAAGAGGCGAATATTTACAAACTTTACAAATAGGAAAAGAATACACAAATGTATTTAAACAAAATGTAAAATATAAAGTAGGATTTGCATTAGCAAATTTTGTAATACTTTATATAGCTACTTATATAACAAATAGATTTATAAAAAGGGGTTTGAAAAAATTCTTTGATAAAGAAAAAAAGGAAATGCCAAAACTTCCAAATAAATCTATCAGTTTAATATTTAGTTCCATAGTTTGTATTATTTCATCAAATTTAATTACAGAAAAAGCAATGCTTGCTATAAATACGGCATGGTTTGGAATAAATGATCCTATTTTTGGTTTAGATATAGGATATTATATGTTTCAAAAACCGTTTATAGAAGCTATATTAGTTTATTTTATTATATTAATGGCAATTTATTCAATATATGTAGTATTATATTATATAATTACTTTTAATGTATATTTCGACAAAGGAATAGATCCAGTTATATTAAAGAAAAATACATTTATAAAGCACATAATTATAAATCTAGTATTAATAGTAATTGCAATATCTTTAATTACAGTTGTAAAAGTACAAGATATAGTGCTTGGAGAATTTTTAAATTTATCAGATAATATGCATTTAATAGGTGCAGGTTTAATAGATACTACACTTAAAGTTTGGGGATATAGAATATTTGCATGCATTATTTTAATTTGCTCGATTATAGCAATAAATAATTTTAAAAAAGAGAAATTTAAAAAAGTAATGATTGCACTATGCGGAATACCAATTTACTTAATATTATTATTTATGGTTATGTTAGGGTTTGACTTGTTATATGTAAACAATAATGAATTAGATAAAGAAAAAACTTATATAGAATATAATATTGCATTTACAAAAGATGCTTACAACATAAATGTAGAGGAAATAGAAATAGAAAATAGCGGAACGATAGATACAGAAACTATATCAAAAAATCAAGAAGTAATAAATAATATAAATCTTATAAATGATGACATAGTGTTAGAAACCTTATCACAATATCAAACAAATTCAGGATATTATTCATATAAAACTACTAAAGCTGGATTATATAATATAGACAACAAAGAACAATTGGTATATATAACTCCTAGGGAAATTATAAGTAATGATACTAGAACTTATAACAATAAAACTTATGAGTATACACATGGATATGGAACTATAATTGCTTCTGCAAGTAAAGTTGATGAAAACGGAAATATAGAATATATTCAGAGTGAATTTGTTAGTAAAGATAATAAAATAGAGCTAGAAGAGCCAAGAATATATTTTGGTTTAGAAACGAGTGGCCCAATTGTTACTAATGCAAAAAATAAAAAGGAATATGATTATCCAGTAACAAGTACAAAAAACGAAACAAACAGATATAATGGAAAGGCTGGATTGAAACTTAATTTTATAGATAGAATAATATTAGGAATAAAAGAAAAAAATTTAGGAATAGCTTTTTCAGGTAATATTACAAAAAATAGTAAAATAATTACAACAAGAAATATAATTGAAAGAGCAAAAACAATTATGCCATATTTAAAATATGATAGCAAACCATATATGATTATAACGGATGAAGGTAAATTAATGTGGGTGCTAGATGCGTATACTACTTCAAAAAACTATCCGTATTCTCAACAAACAATTATAGAATATGAAGGAATAAAAGAAAAAATTAATTATATAAGAAATTCTGTAAAAGTTATAATTGATCCATATAATGGAACAACAACATTTTATATAGTAGATGAAACAGATCCTATAGTAACTGCATATAAAAATATATATCCAGATTTGTTTGCAAGTGCAGAAAATATGCCGAAAAGTATAGCCAAACATGTAGTATATTCTAAATATTTATACGAAATACAAGCTCAGATCTTAGAAAAATATCATAATGTACAGCCAGAAGTTTTATACAGACAAGATGATATTTGGAGCAGAGCAAAAGAAAATACAATAAGAAATAATAATGTTTCGACAGGAACTTATATAGATTCATATTATACACAAGTAAAAACAATTGATAATAATTCTTCTGTTTTAGGATTGGTTGTACCATATACAATAGCAGAAAAACAAAATATAATATCATATTTAGTTGGGACATATAATGAAGATAATGATACAAAACTAACTTTGTATAAATTTAAAACAGAAAATGCAATACTTGGAACAATGCAATTAGATACACTTGTTGAACAAGATGAAACAATTTCAAAAGAATTAAATTCATTAAATATAACAGGAACAAAAATAGAGAAAAATATAATAGTAATTCCAATAGATAATACACTTTTATATGTAGAACCAATTTATCAAGTAATGTTAAATGACGAAAATCAAGTTCCATTACTAAAAAAAGTAGTAGTTGCTTCAGGTAACAAAGTAGCAATTGGAAACAATATAAAAGAAGCTATAGCAAATTTATTATCACAAGAAGCAATAGACATAGAAATAGTAAGTGAAAACAAAGATGAGTTAATTGAGCAAATAATAAATGCAAATAAAAACCTAGAACAATCAAATGTAAGCAACAATTGGGAAATGATAGGGAAAGACATGGCAAAATTACAAGAACTAATAGAAGAATTAGAAAAAATAGTAGAACAAGAAAATATAGAAAGAAATGAAGAAATAAAGATTGACAAAAATTTGCAAAAAAATACTGAAATACAAGCAGTGAACTAGATATAGTAGAGTTGTGTAAGGGTGATCATAGGTTGTCCACTTAAAAGAATTAATAATAAAAATCTACAATGTAGGGGCGACTAGTAGTCGCCCGTGAAGAGTGAATAGTTAATAATGAATAGTACAAAATTTACAAACTAAATGAATATAAAGCAAAAAAAACACCCAAAATAAAATTGGGTGTTTTTATGTTAGAGAAAAAAATTAGTAAACAAATAGATAAATTAATTAAAATTTTAGAAAAAACAAATATAACAGAACTTATATATATATTAGGAAATAAGAAAGAAATTTTAAAAAGGAATTTAATTGCGGGAATAGCAAGAGGAGTTGGAATAGGTATTGGTATAACAATAATTACTGCGATTTTAATTTATTTATTAAGAAAATTAATAATGCTAAATATACCAGTAATAGGAGATTATATAGCAGACGTAGTTGAAATTGTAGAAAAAAACAGATAATTTGTTACAATTATATTACAAACATGACAAGAGTATTGACGTACAAAAAAATATAGAATAGAATAAAATTGTTAATGTATAAATAATAAATAGAGGAGGAACAAAAGATGTTAAAAAATGAAAAACGAAATACAAACTCTGTAGGGGCGACTAGTAGTCGCCCGAACTTTGAAGAAATGACTAAAAACAATCAAAAAGGTATAACCTTAATAGCGCTAATAATAACAATAATAGTAATGTTAGTATTAGTTGGAGTAACAGTAAATGTAGCATTAACAGGAGGATTATTTGAAAAAGGAGAAAAAGCAGCATATCAAACAAATGTGGCTACAATAAAAGAGCAAGTAGCAATAAAAAAGGCAGAAATATTAGCAGATGAAAATGGAAGAGCACCAGATGATTATGAAATTGATTTAGAGGATTTACAAATATCAGAAAGCCTAAAAAAAGAATTTAAAGATAAATTAGTAATATCAAAAGACGGAGAATTATACTATATAGCTGGAGAAGTAAATGAAAAAGAAAAAGCTTGGATTATAGAATTAGGTATAATTGAAGGCGGAACAGATTCTGATGGTTCAATAGTAGGAATTTATGGAAATAAGCAATATACAGCAATAGAGTTACTTGAAGGAGGAGTAGGATATGGATGGCAGCAAGATTCAATAGTTGGTGATATTGTATACAGTGGAGTTAACGGAACTATAACTGCTAAAGGGAGCACGGCGGAATTTGAGTGCTATATAATTAAAGATGGTAATAATAAAACAATTAATAAAGCAGCAGTTGTTATATTTGATACTGATATGATGGTTTTTACAACAAATGGAAATGCAGGAGGGACTGGATTAGATGGAAGTATATACAAATCAGCAGATGGTGATACAGTTTCTTTTGAAAACGGACAAATTATTAGTAGTTTGAATAGTATTAATAGTAAATATATTTATTATATGGAACGAATTTTGGTAGCTGATATTGATGGTATATATGTTCCTGGCGAATTAACCATAGAGGAAGATAAAAGTGCACTTGAAGTTAAATATGATGGAGATTATATAACTTTTAATTTGGTAGTAGAATAAAATATAAATAAATATTAAATCACGGGCAGATATTGAATATGCCCCTACAACGTTTGCATTAATATTTATATTCATTTTTTTGTTGCGGGTCGCCTAGGATGTCGCGCCCTCTACATAGACTCTACAAAATTTATTTACCTACTGAACATTAACTAAACGACAACGATATAAGCAAGAATTTTACAAAAACTATTGCATATTTCTTAGTTTTATAGTAGAATGTATATGCTTAAAAAGCAAAACTACCTTATTCTTAAACTAAAAGAATATCCGACTTTAGTTTCAGTTTAAGGCATATTTTTAGAAATAGGAGGAAAAAATAATGACAAAGGAAAGAAAACAAGAAATTATTAATTCTTACAAAAGAGATGAAAAAGACACTGGTTCATCAGAAGTTCAAATAGCTCTTTTAACAGAAAGAATTAACGAATTAACAGAACATTTAAAAGTTCATAAAAAAGATAATCATTCAAGACGTGGACTTTTACAAATGGTAGGTAAAAGAAGAAACTTACTTAACTATTTAGCTAAAAAAGATTTACCAAAATACAGAGAAATAGTTGAAAAATTAAATTTAAGAAAATAATAATGGGGGCGGATTTTATTTTTCCGCCCTTAATTATGATTTATACAAATTAATTGCAAACGTTGTAGGGGAGACTAGTAGTCGCCCGCTCTTGGAAGGCATTTCTAAAAAAACAAAAACGTTTATTAAATACAATAATAGAAATATAGTAGCTTGTATAATGTATTTTTAAAGAATATATTATAGAGGTTACTATTTCTAGGAAATTGTATTTGAAATATATATTTTTTAAGGAGGAAAATTATGTTTAAAACATATTCAATGGAACTTGCAGGAAGAACACTTACAGTAGAAACAGGAAAACTAGCAGAACTTGCTAACGCAAACGTATTAGTTAGATACGGAGAAACAGTTGTAATGGTAAATGTTACAGCTTCAAAAGAACCAAAAGAAGGAATAGACTTTTTCCCATTATCAGTAGATTATGAAGAAAAAATGTATTCAGTAGGAAAAATACCAGGA